>NZ_RZRO01000015.1:0-69899 GCF_003997975.1 Mesorhizobium sp. M7A.F.Ca.US.005.03.1.1 | reverse complement strand
GTTGCGGGCAATGGTCAGGCCGAGGCCAAGACCGCCGGTCTGGCGGTTGCGCGATTGTTCGAGGCGCACGAACGAGCCGAACACGGCGTCGATCTGCGCCTGCGGTATGCCAGGCCCTTCATCGCGGATGGTGAGCAGGATCATGTCCTCCGACCGGCGCAGCGAAAGATGCGCCTTCTTGCCGTAGGTGACCGCGTTCTGCACCAGATTGGTGACGCAGCGCTTGAGCGCGACCGGCCGCGCCATGCAGATCAGCCCGCGCGAACGGGTCTCGTCGTCGAACGATACGTCGTCATAGCCGTCGGCGATCGATTCCACGAGCGACCAGAAATCGATGCGTTCGTTCTTTTCCTCGGTCACTTCGAAGGTGGCAAAGTCGATCACCGAACTGGCAATGCTCTCGACATCGGCGAGATCGTGGGCCAGCGCCTCGCGGACCGCCGATTTGCGCAACAGCTCCAGGCGCAGGCGCATCCTGGTCATCGGCGTGCGCAGGTCATGCGCCAGTGCCGCCGCCAGATGTTCGCGGTCCTCGACATATTCGCGCAATCTCGCCTGCATGGCATTGATCGCCTTGGCGGCGGCACGCACCTCGCGGCTGCCGCTCTCGGCGATCGGCGGGCTCTTCAGATCCTTGCCGATCCGGTTCACGGCGGTTTCCATCATCCGGTAGGGCGCCGTCAGCCGGCGCAGTGACCAGATCGACATGATCACCACCAGCCCTGCGATCAGCGAATAGAGCGGCAGGCTGTCGAAGCTCAGGATCGGGCCGACGGGCGTGATCGGTTCGGTGAAATTCAGCCATTGGCCGTCGGCGAAGCGCAGCGATGCCGTCAGCTTGTCGCTCTGGGCGAAGTCGGCGGCCAGCACCAGAAGGTCGCGCTCGACCTGGCCGATGTCGGGTCCTGGCGTCGTGCCGTCCGCGTCGTCGGCCTCGCGCGTCGCCGGATCGCGGCGCACGCGTGCATCGGTGATGCCGAATTTGGACAGCCGGCCGACGAGGATGTCTTCGAGTTCGGCCAGTTCGTCGTCGCCGGCGATCGACGAAGTGACCGCCGGCGTGTCCGAAACGGTGAGCGCGTAGGTGGAGTTGAACAGGCCGGTCGCCGTCGCCTTGCGCTCGTCCGGACTGGCGTCATGCATGAGCTGCACCAGCGAGAAGGCACGGTCGTTGAGCCGGTAGAGGTCGACGACGTCGTTGGCGGCAGCGCGGTCGCGCGAGACGATGTAGAGGGTCGCGACCTGGCTGATCAGCAGGCCGGCAATGACGATCAGCAGCACCCAGACAGGCAAGGTCTGCGGCAGGAAACGTCTCATTCGGAGGTCGTCTCGGGCAGGAACTGGTAGCCGCCGCTGCGTACGGTCAGGATCAGCTTGGGCGTCTTCGGGTCGTCCTCCATCTTGCGCCGCAACCGGCTGACCAGGATGTCGATGCTGCGGTCGAAGGAATAGTCGCTGTCGCCGCCGGACAATTCGATGAGTTGGTCGCGGGTCAGCACACGCTGCGCACTCTTGACGAAGGTCTGCAGCAGGTTGAATTCGGCCATGGTCAGCTCGACCCTGACATCGTCGGGTGCGATCAGCCGGCGCCGGGCACAGTCCATCGTCCAGCCGGCGAAGCGGTAGATCTGCTTGGTGGTGGCGCGCTTCGGCTCGGCGGCGCCATTGCGCCTGAGCACGGCCCGGATGCGCGCCAAAAGCTCGCGCGGGTCGAAGGGCTTGGGCACATAGTCGTCGGCGCCCATTTCCAGGCCGACGACGCGGTCGGTCGTCTCGGTGACGGCGGTCAGCATGATGATCGGCGTCGAATACTGGGCGCGCAGGTCGCGGCACAGCTCCAGCCCGCTTTTGCCGGGCAGCATCACGTCGAGGACGATGAGGTCCACCTGGACGCGCCGCAGGATGGTCTCCATCTCGATGCCGTCGGCGGCAACCGAGGTGTGCAGGCCCCGCTTCTGGAAGAATTCCTGCAGCAGGTCGCGGATGCCCTTGTCGTCGTCGACGATCAGTATGTGTGCATCGGATTTCACAGCAGCCCTGTCATTGTTGCCAAGCCCTTCTGTCTTTGATTGCCAAGCCCTTCGGTCGCAACCCACACGATAGAATTCAGGCCATATGTTGGCCAGTGGCTATGATGGGGTTCACACCGGCTTTCTCAGACACACTCCAGAAACAAAATTCTACAGTTCAGAAAAACTCCTGAAAAATTTCAAAGGCATAACTGATCTCGTGGCGGTCAGGTCATCGGCTGCGACGCTAGTCTCCGGGTTTACGGATAAACCGATGCCAAGGTTGTCGATCAGTTTGTTGGGTGCGTTGCTGGGCTTCTGCCTGGTCACTGCCGCTGTCGGACAATCGGACGCAAAGGCGACGCTCACAACCCGGAGCGAACGGTGCGCCAATCTCAGCCACCAATTTGATGAAGCCCTCGAAACCCATGCCACGGCAACGCAGGTCACCGCGGCAAAGGCACTTCAGAGAAAGGGCAACCGGTACTGCGCCGCCAAGAAACAGGCACAGGGCATCCGGATGCTCGCCAATGCTTTGAAGCTGCTTGGAGTGACGCCGAACGACCCGGTTCAGTAACGCTCCGAAACTTGACCCGCATAAAAAGGAAACGAAGCCATGAAAAAGTCCATCCTCTCCGCAACCGGTCTCGCCGTCGCTCTCGCTTTCGCGATGCCGGCTCTCGGCAACGCCGCCGCCACCACGACCGCTGCTCCGGCTGCTTCGACGACCACCGCTCCGGCGACTGCTGCTCCGGCCAAGGCTGCTCCGAAGAAGGTCGTCAAGAAGACCGTCAAGAAGCACAAGAAGGCTGCTGAGAAGGCCGTCAAGAAGGACGCCCCGAAGACCTGATAAGGTCCGGCATAAAATGCCGGCCTGTTGACCAAGGCCGCTCCAGCTGGTTTCGGTTGGAGCGGCCTTCTTCCTGTCCGAGCCGCTGAAGCCCTGACATTGGCTATGAAGCGGTCGATGGGTTCAACTGATCTTTGGCGAAGTCTGGCACCGGCAGCTTCCGCCTCGACTGACACTTAACCCGTTTGCAACGCCGGCCGTGTAGGACAATCCGCATGAAGAAGCGGCTTTCGTCCATTTTGCGCTCGATGGTGATCGGCGGTCTGGTTGCCACCGGCCTCGCCAGAGTGCTTATCCTGTTCACCGCCAGCCCGGTCCCCGATCCGGCCAGCGGACGCACCGAGCCTTCGCTGTTCGCGCCGGCGATTTCCACCAACTGGGACTACATAACGCCGGCACAGACCTGGCTGCTGGTCGTGCTGACCGGCGCGACGTTGATCTGCGTCGCCGCGTGGCCGATCGCGACCTGGCTGGAACGCCGGGCGGATGCCGGCGGAAACCGTTTTCGGTCCGATATACCGCCCGCTGCGGCCGTGCGGCAGATTCCCGGCCGTCGCATGTTCGGCCGCCAAGGCCGTTGAACGGCAACCGACACCTTCCCACATGATTGTGAATGGCCGCGTCGGCGGACACCGGTTTCGCGCGTCGATCAAAATGGACGACCGTTTTCACCGGTGCCAGAATGGCGGTTACGTCGCTTACGCAAAACTGTCGGTTCCGATGCCTGAAATCACCACAAAACCGCGTACCCAGATCAAGCCGCAAGTCGAACGGCCAAAACTCTACAAGGTCATCCTCATCAACGACGATTTCACGCCGCGCGAATTCGTGGTGACGGTGCTGAAGGGCGAGTTCAAACTCAGCGAGGACCAAGCGCACCGGGTGATGATCACTGCGCATCGGCGTGGCGTCTGCGTCGTCGCCGTGTTCACCAAGGATGTCGCCGAGACCAAGGCGACGCGCGCCACCGATGCCGGCAAGGCCAAGGGCTATCCGCTGATGTTCACGACGGAGCCGGAGGAGTAGAGCAGGGGGCTTTCCCTTCTCCGACAAGGGGAGAAGGAAAAAGAGCGCCGCGCTACCGTCCCTCGCGGTACCACATCGAACCCATTGCCAGAAGCAGCAGGCCGAGGCCGAGGAAGCCGCCGAACAGCGGCACGCGCGAGACGGCTTTGAGCACGCTGTCGTCTGTCGTGCGCAGGCCGATCCAGTCGCTGCCGGATGCGGCACCAGCCGAGCGCACCGGCACGATGGAAGGCAGCGTCACGTCGCTGCCAAGGGCTGTGGAAGACGCCAGCCGGCGCACGCTGCCGCCGGTGGCTTCCGCCGGCGCCTTCAGCCGGTTTTCGGTGGAAATGACGTCGGCGAATTCCGGTGCGTTGACCGGCCCGACATGGGCAAGCGCGGTGAGGTCGCCATTGGCGACCTGGTAGAGCCCGATCTCGCTGGTCTCGACGCTGCCGAGGAAGACCCCGGGCTCGGCTTTGTCGAGCTTGACGGTCAAGGTTTTGCCGGACGGGGTGATGATCTGCGCGGCGCCGGGATCGTCGGCCATCGTCTGGCGGCGGATTTCCAGCACCATGCCACGACCATCGGCGGTCAGCCGCTCCTCCTCGAGCTCCGGCTCCTTCATCAGCCAGTGCGCGATGCGCCGATAAAGCTGGACATGCGGGCCGCCGCCCTCGAAGCCGCGCGCCCACAGCCAGCCCTGATCGGACAGCAGCATGCCGACGCGGCCTTCTCCCTTGCGGTCGAGCAGCAGCAGCGGCCGGTTGTCGGCGCCCTTCATGACCACTTCGCCTTCCGGGTTCTGCACGCCTATGGTGCGGAACCAGCGGCTCCAGTGCGGCGGCTCGGTGGCCGAGCCATCGAGCCCACGCGTCACCGGGTGGCGCTGGCCGAGTTCGGTGAGGCGCGGATAGAAGGCCTTGTCGACAACTTCGCCGGTCGGCATCGCCGGCAGGGCGGCCATCAGCGGCGTGCGCGCGATCGAGCTTTCGCCGGCATATTCGGGGCCGGCCGCGATCAGCAGCGCGCCGCCCTTTTCGACATATTCGGAGATGTAGTCGTAATAGAGGATCGGCAGCACGTCGCGGTGCTGGTAGCGGTCGAAGATGATGAGGTCGAAATCCTTGATCTTCTCGACGAACAGTTCGCGGGTCGGGAAGGCGATAAGCGACAATTCGTTGATCGGCGTGCC
Organism: Mesorhizobium sp. M7A.F.Ca.US.005.03.1.1; assembly: GCF_003997975.1. Taxonomy (NCBI): domain Bacteria; kingdom Pseudomonadati; phylum Pseudomonadota; class Alphaproteobacteria; order Hyphomicrobiales; family Phyllobacteriaceae; genus Mesorhizobium; species Mesorhizobium sp. M7A.F.Ca.US.005.03.1.1. The sequence goes on along the minus strand of NZ_RZRO01000015.1, from coordinate 64,840 downwards.
GTCCTGCTTTTCCGGCGGCCGCAGGATGGTGAAATGGACAAGATCGACCGAGGCGTCGGATTTCAGCAGGTTGCGCCAGGTGCGCTCGCCGGCATGCGGCTCGCCGGAGACGAGCAGCACACGCAGGTTCTCGCGAATGCCGTCGATCAGTGCGATGGCGCGGTTGTTGGTGTCGGTCAGTTCGCCCGGCTCGCGATCGATGGCGAGTTCGACGATGTTGCGGCCGGCACCCGGAATGGTGACCTGCAGCGGCATGGCCTGGCCAACGGTGGCGTGCTCGACGGCGACCTGCTCGCCATTGACCGAGACGCGCACATCGACCGGGCCAGTCTCGTTTTCGGTCGAGATGACGCGGTAGGTCATGTCGAGCGGCTTGCCAACAAGGCCGAAGCGCGGCGCGTTCTCGAAGCGGATGCGGCGGTCCTTTTCGTGGTCGTTGCCGGTGATCAGCGCATGCAGCGGGGCGTTGAAATCTGGCGCGCCCGGCGGCGCGTCATGGACCTCGCCATCGGTGATCATGATCGCGCCGCCGATGCGTGACGGCGGCACGTCGCGGAAGGCGCCTTCAAGCGCGCCGAACAGCCGTGTCTCGGTGCGCTCTTCGGCGGCCTCGGATTTGCCGGCCTCGACGACGCGCACGTCGAACTGCTTGAAGCGGCCAAGCCGCTGCTGCAGCCCGGCCAGCGCCTCGTCGGTCTGCTTGGTGCGATCGCCGATATCCTGGCTCTGGCTGCGGTCGACGACGAGGGCGACAACGCTTTTCAGCGGCTCGCGCTCCTCGTTGAGGAACACCGGGTTGAACAAAGCGGCGGCGAGCGCCAAAAGGGCGATGAAGCGGAAGACCGAGCCGCGCTGGCGAAACCACAGGCCGACAAGCGCCAGCAGCGCCAGCGGCACCAGCGCCAAGGCCAACAGGGGCCAGGAGATCAGCGGTTCGAAGGAAATCGACCAGTTCATCCCTTACCCTCCTCTTTTTGGGGAGGGTTTATCCGCGACCGGAGGGAACCAAACAAACTCATCTTACTGCCCCAGCCGTTCGAGCAGTATGGGCACGTGCACCTGGTCGGATTTGTAGTTGCCGGTCAGCATGTACATCATGATGTTGACGCCGGCGCGCAGCGCGTAGACGCGCTGCATCGGGTCCGCCGGTACGGTCGGCAGCAGCGGATCGCCATTCTCGTCGACCGCCCAGGCGCCGGCAAAATCATTGGCGGTGATCATGATAGGCGAGACGCCGTCGCCGGTGCGCACCGGCCGGTTCTCGGCATTGCTGGCGTCGAGCGACGCCTCGACCCACAGTGGGCTGCCGGCGAAGCGGCCGGGGAATTCGGGCAGGATGAAGAAGGATTTGGTCAGCACGTGGTCGGACGGCACCGGCTCCAGCGGCGGCACGTTGAGGTTGCCGAGGATGTCGCGCAGCCGCTCCGTCGCCGGGCTGGTCGAATCGGCGCCGATGCCGTTGGCGAACTGGTCGCGGGTGTCGAACAGCACCGTGCCGCCCTGCTGCATATAGGCGTCGATGCGGGCGATGGCGGCCTGGCTCGGCATCGGGGCGGCCGGATCGATCGGCCAGTAGATCAAAGGATAGAACGACAGCTCGTCCTTCGAAATGTCGACACCGGCTGGTGCGCCCGGTTCAAGGGCCGTCTTTTCGACCAGGAAGCGGGTCAGGCCCTCGAGCCCGGCACGGCTGATCGAATCGTCGCCCGGCACGCCGGTCAGCACATAGGCGATGCGGGTCTTCGAAATCGCCTCGATGGCAATTTCGTCACCCGGCTTGGCGTCGTCGGCGCGGGCAAGGTCGGCATGACCGAACAAGCTACCCAGCGCAATCAGGACCGCGGCGGTGGTTGCCATGGCACCGGCGCGGCGCGGTCGGCGTGAGAACAGGCCGCCCATCCAGAACACTGCCAGCGTATCGAGCAGCATCAGCACCAGGGCGGCCGCGACCAGCGCGCCCTTCAAATTGCGCGATTCGTCAAAGGCATACTGGATCGAGCTGACGGGAACAGTGATTTGCGGGCGCGCCAGCGGGGCCAGCGTGCTGTCGGCTTCAAGCAGATTATGGGCAAACACACCCGTCTCGGAACCATAAAGGCCGGGCGGGTTTTCAAAAGTCACCGGCAGCGCGCCGGCGCCCGGTACAAGCGGCCGTGCATCCGGCGTCGGCGGCACCAGCGAGCCGTCGGCTGCAATCATGCGATAGGGCGCCAGCGACGCCGCGGCGGCTTCGGCATTGGCGATGGCCGCGCCCTGGTTGCGCGACAGCTGCACGATGCGGCGCAGCATCTCGACGAAGCTGCCGGAGATCGGCAGGTTCGACCAGGTTGCCTCAGGGGTGACGTGGAACAGCACCAGCGTGCCCTTGCCTTTCTTCAGTCCGGTGACCAGCGGCGTGCCGTCGGCAAGGGCCGCCCAGGTGCGCTCGACGATATCGGGTGTCGGCTCGGCCAGCACCTGTCTGCTGACAGTGACCTCGGTCGGCGGCGCCAGATCGGCGAACGGGCCGGCCTTGGGGAATTCGGTGACAGGCTGCGGCGACGTCCATGACAGCGCGCCGCCGAGCGAACGCTCGCCGGTGCGCAGGCGGACCGGCAGCAAATCGTCGTCATCGCCTGCGGTGGCCAGCCGCGAACCGGCGAAACGCACCAGCGTGCCGCCATTGTCGACCCAATCGACAAGTCTCTGCCGGACCTGTCCGGGAATGGTGCCGATATCGGCCATGACAATCATCGCGGGCTTCTGGTCGAGGATCTGCGGGATGGCGTCGGCGAGGTCGGCGCTGGAGGGTTCGACCAGATCGGCGAAGGGCTGCAGCGCCCGCCTGATGTAGTAGAGTGGCGACAAAAGCGGCTGCGCCTGGTCGGCCTCGGCCTGCGACAGCAGCCCGACGCGGCGGCGCTTGGAGCTTTCGTCGAGGACGCGCACCGCACCGGCCTGCCGCTCGCCGTCGAGCGCGATCGAAGCGAAGTCGTTGCGCAATTCGAACGGCACCGCCATGGTGCCGGTGGCGGTGGTTTCGCCAGGCGAAAAGGTCAGCGTCGCATCGGCGATGCGGCGGCCCTTGTCGTCGAAGGCGCCGGCGGTGACCTGCGCCGGGGCAGGGTCGCCCGGCGCGCGGATGGCGGTCAGCGCAAAGCCGTCGACCTGGTTGTCGGCGGCGGTCAGGCCCGTCAGCGACAGCCTGTCGGCGGTTGCCCAGACGACACGGGCGGCATTTTTCGACAAAAGCGTGTTGAAGGCGGCTTCATCGCCTTTTGCCGCCAGGCCGTCGGCAAGCACGGCGACACTGGCCCCGGGCAAGGTCTCCAGCACGCCGGCGACGCGGGCATAGACGGCGGGCCGGTCGGTCGGGATCGGCCGCGGCTTGGCGGCGCGCAGCCGGTCAAGGGCGGTGGCGGCATCGAACGGGCCGATCTCGGCATTGGCTTTTTCGGCGGTGAAGGCGATGACGACCGGCACGCCGTTGGAGCCGGCGTCGTTGATCAGCCGCTCGGCGGTGGCGACGCGTTTGCCCCAGTCGGCGGCACTTGCCCAGTCATTGTCGATGACCAGGGCAAGGGCGGCTCCTTCGGCCGGCAGCTTTTCACGCGGATTGAAGACCGGGTCGGCCAATGCCGCGACGATGAGGGCCGCCATCAAGAGCCTGAGCAGCGTCAGCCACCACGGACTCTGCTGCGGCGTCTCCTCGCGCTTCAGTACGCGCGCCAGGATCTTCAGCGGCGGGAAGATCTCGGTCTGCGGCTTGGGCGGCGTCAGCCTGAGCAGCCACCAGATCACCGGCAGTGCCAGCAGGCCCCACAGCACCATGGGGGCGCCAAAGGAGAGCGGCAGCCAACTCATGCGACAGCCTTTCCTGGCCGATCGCCACCAGCGATGCCTGCACGACCGCCAGCGGTCGGCCTGACCGAGGGGCCATCAGTGGTCATCGCCATGTGCAGTCGCACCAGCGCGTCGGAGGCGAGCCGATCGGTGTGGTTGACGGTAAAGCTCCAGCCAAGCCGCTTGCACCAGGCGGCCAGTTCGTGGCGGCGGGCGGTGTAGAGCAGGCGATACTCATCACCCAGCATTTCGGCGCGGCCGGCGGTCAGCTTGTCGCCGGTCTCGGGATCGGTGAATTCGGTGCGGCCGGCATAGGGGAAGGTCTCCTCGGCCGGGTCGGCGACCTCGATCAGGTGGGCGCGCACGCCGTGGCGGGCCAGCACGTCGAGCCAGGCCATCGTCTCCTCGACGGGATCGAGGAAGTCGCTGACGATGACGATGTCGCAGAAGCGCCTGATGTCGGACAGGTCGGGTTTTGCCGGCAGCTCGCCGGCATGCATCAACTGGGCGGCAATTCGTTCGGCGCCGTTGCGGGCGGTGAACGGGTCGGTGAGGCCCGGCCAGGCGATGCGTTCGCCGCTGCGCGACAACAGCTCGGCCATGGCCAGCGCCAGCACCAGCGCGCGCGATTGCTTGGAAACGCTGGCGCCTGTCGATTTGTAGAGCATCGACGGCGAGGGGTCGGCCCACAGCCAGACGGTATGGGCGGCTTCCCATTCGCGGTCGCGCACATAGGTGTGGTCGTCGCGGGCCGAGCGGCGCCAGTCGATGCGCGAGGAATCGCCCTCGACATAGGGCCGGAACTGCCAGAAATTCTCGCCGATGCCGCGCTTGCGGCGGCCGTGCCAGCCGGCGATCACGGTGTTGACGATACGGCGCGCCTCGACCAGCAGGTCTGGCACAAGCGAGGCCCGCAACCGGCCACGGGCGAGCGCGTCGCGCGTCGCTGCCGGAGCCTGGACCTCGCCGATGCGCGGCATCAAATCCCTTTCACGAGTTTCGCCACCACGTCACGCACGCTGGTGCCTTCGGCGCGGGCGGCGAAGGTCAGCGCCATGCGATGCTGCAGCACCGGCTCGGCCAGCGCACGGACGTCGTCGACCGAGGGCGCCAGCCGTCCGTCGTAAAGCGCGCGCGCCCTTGTGCACAGCATCAGCGCCTGGCTGGCGCGCGGGCCGGGACCCCAGGGGACGTTCTTATCGGTCTCGGCATTGCCTTGGCCGGGACGCGCCGAGCGCACCAGCGTCAGGATCGCCTCGACGACGCTTTCAGGCACCGGCATGCGGCGGATCAGCGTCTGGATCTCCTTCAGCCGCACCGGCTGCAGCACGTTTTGCGCTTTCGCGTCCTCGATGCCGGTGGTTTCCAGAAGGATGCGGCGCTCCGCCTCGATTTCGGGATAGAGGATGTCCACCTGCATCAGGAAGCGGTCAAGCTGTGCCTCGGGCAGCGGATAGGTGCCCTCCTGCTCCAGCGGGTTCTGGGTTGCCAGCACGTGGAAGGGCGCCGGCAGGTCATGGCGGGCGCCGGCAATGGTGACGTGGTATTCCTGCATGGCCTGCAGCAGCGCCGACTGAGTGCGCGGCGACGCGCGGTTGATCTCGTCGGCCATCAGCAGCTGGGCGAAGATCGGCCCGGAGATGAAGCGGAAGGAGCGTTTTCCGGTCTCGTCCTGCTCCATCACTTCGGAGCCGAGGATATCGGACGGCATCAGATCCGGCGTGAACTGGATGCGACGCGAATCGAGGCCGAGCACGATGCCAAGTGTTTCGACCAGCTTGGTTTTGGCGAGACCCGGCACGCCGACCAAAAGCGCATGGCCACCGGCCAGCAGCGCCACCAGCGTGCGCTCGACGACGCTTTCCTGTCCGAAGATGACCCGGCCGACCCCGTCGCGGATCCGGGAGATGTCGGCAAGCGCCTTCTCGGCCTCGGCGATCATGTCCTTTTCGCTGATCGGGCTTTCCTTGACCATCACGCTCATGCCGCATCGATCCTTGTGGTTGGAATACCATGGCTGGAACAACGGCTGCACCATACCATAAGTTGCCGCGATTCGGCCTCGCGTGGCGCCTACATCGAAACTTAAATCACAGACTTAGGCTGACAAGCGGAACAACAGTGACTATTTCGTGACCATGACGGGACCCTTGGGACATCGTGAAGAAAGCCTGACTGATGCCACCGAGGCGCGTGGTCTCGAGGCGCTGATCTCGCGCGCCGCCCGTGCCGGCAAGGGCGCGGCACCTGTCGAACGCTGGAATCCCGACTTCTGCGGCGATCTGGACATGGAGATCAAGGCCGACGGCACCTGGTTCTATCTGGGCACGCCGATCGGGCGCATGCCGCTGGTGCAGCTTTTCTCCTCGGTGCTGCGCAAGGACGCCGATGGCAGGACCTATCTGGTGACACCGGTAGAAAAGGTCGGCATCCGCGTCGCCGATGCGCCGTTCATCGCCGTCGAAATGGACGTTTCGGGCAGCGGCGAGGCGCAGACAATCACCTTCCGCACCAATGTCGGCGACGTCGTCGAAGCCGGGCCGGAACGGCCGCTGCGGTTTGTCGATGAGAACGAGACCGGCGGGTTGAAGCCCTATGTGCTGGTGCGTGGCCGTCTGGAGGCGCTGGTGGCGCGGCCGGTGATGTATGAACTGGTCGGGCATGGCGAGGAGATCGAAATCGGCGGCGAGACGATGTTCGCGGTGCGCTCCAAGGGCGCCGTGTTCCCGATCATGCCGGCGGACCAGTTGAAGCGGCTGAGCGCGTGATGGACCAGGTGACGCCGGCGCCGTTTTCATCCGCGGATTTTCGCGCGCGCTTTGCCGTGCAGCCCGATGCACATGCAGGCGACGACGACTATGGCGACCATCGCTTCAACCCCGGCCATCCGCGCCTCAACCAGGGCAAGGCGCTGCGCAATGCCGCGGTGCTGATCCCGGTGGTCGATCATGAGGGCGATGCGACGGTTCTTCTGACCAAACGGGCCGAAAAGCTGCGCAGCCATTCGGGGCAGGTGGCCTTTCCCGGCGGCACTATCGATCCGACCGATCCGAGCCCTGAGGCGGCGGCGCTGCGCGAGACCTTCGAGGAGATCGGGCTTGGCCGAGATGGCATCGAGATCATCGGCCGCATGCCCGACTATGTCGCCGGCAGCGGCTACCGCATCGCCCCGGTGCTTGGCATCGTGCGGCCCGGTTTCCAACTGACGCTCAACGCAGACGAGGTCGATGCCGCTTTCGAAGTGCCGCTGCGCTTCCTGATGGACCCGGCCAACCACAAGCGCGACAGCCGTATGTGGAACGATCTCGAATGGTTCTTCTACGACATGCCTTACGGCGACCGGCGCATCTGGGGCGTCACCGCCGGCATCATTCGTACTCTCTATGAAAGGCTCTATGCGTGAGTGTCTCGATCGCGGGCAGGGCCGATTGGCTCACCGACAAGCATCTACAGCGCCTGCTGTTCGCATTGGCCGAAGGCGGTGAAGAGGCGCGAGTCGCCGGCGGCGCGGTGCGCAACACGCTGATGGACCAGCCGGTCGCCGACATCGACATCGCCACCACCTGCTTGCCGCAGCAAACCCTCCGCCGCGCCGAAGCGGAAGGGTTCAAGGCGGTGCCAACCGGCATCGAGCATGGGACGATCACCGTGGTTGCCGGCGGAAAGCCCTATGAAATCACCACCTTGCGCGCCGATATCGAAACCGACGGGCGGCGCGCGAAAGTGTCGTTCGGGCGCGACTGGAAGCTCGATGCCGAGCGGCGCGACTTCACCATCAACGCGCTCTATGCCGAGGCCGATGGCAAGGTGGTCGACCTGGTCGGCGGCATTGCCGACATCGAGGCGCGCCGGCTGCGATTCATCGGCGACCCGGAAGCGCGCATTCGCGAAGACTACCTGCGCATCCTGCGCTTCTTCCGCTTCTTCGCCTGGTACGGCGACGGACGGCCCGACGCCGAGGGGCTGAAAGCCTGCGCCCGTCTGAAGGAAGGGCTGGCCCAGCTTTCGTCCGAGCGCATCTGGTCGGAACTGAAGAAACTTTTGTCGGCGCCCGATCCGTCACGGGCGCTGCTTTGGATGCGGCAGGCAGGTGTCTTGACCGCGGCGCTGCCGGAAAGCGAGAAATGGGGTATCGATGCCATCCATGGGTTGGCCAAGGCCGGCAAGGATCTGGGCTGGGCACCCGACCCGCTGCTCAGACTGGAAGCGATCGTGCCGCCCGATGCCGCTCGCATGAAGACGCTCGCCGAGCGGCTCAAACTCTCGACCGCCGAAGCGGATCGCCTGCGCCACTGGGCGCTCGCCACCGCCGTCGAGCCGAAGACGACCGAGGGCGAACTGGCAAAAAGGCTCTATCGCGGCGACCGGCAGGGGTTTGTCGACCGTCTGCGGCTGTCGCTTGCGGCAGCCAGGATGCGCGCCGTCGAGGACAATGAGGCGCTGCTCGAAGCCGGTGGCTTTTCGCGCCTGCTTGGCTTCGCCACCAAATGGGAAAAGCCGTTGTTTCCGCTGAAAGGTGCCGATCTGACGGCGCTCGGCGCAACTCCAGGCCCGAAACTCGGCGAAATCCTCAGGAATCTCGAAGCGGAATGGGTCGAAGCCGGGTTTGCCCCTGATCGCGACGCGCTCCTCAAGCGCGCCGCCGAAGCCTTGCAGGCCGGGTAGATCAGGCCGCGTCGCGGGTCTTTTCGATGCGCGAACGGATCGCCTCGATCATCGTCTCGCGGATGACCGTCTCACCATGTGTCTCGCGCATGTGCTCGACGGCACGGCGCATGACCTCGGCTTCCTCGTCGGCACGTGTGTGCCAGTCACAGCCGGGCACGAGCGACCCGCAGTGAAATTCCTTCATGAGATTTCTCCTTTTCTCCGTGGAGCTTGGTCGAGGCTCCGGCACTTTTTTGGCCCATGTCCGGTTCCAGGGTTGAAACCGCGGACCGCGAACGGGTGAGAAGCATAACACAGATGGGGTGGTATTGGTTGCCGTCAACGGCAAAAGGGCGGAGCAGCATCGCTCCGCCCTCGTCTCGTCCCGTTTTGGCGGGCAGGCCTTCACTTGGCGATCTTGACAGCCTCGGCAATCTTTTTCTTGCCGCTCATGTCCCATGAGACACGGACCTTTTCACCGACCTGCAGGCCAGGATCCTTGAAGGTCTTGGGAAGCGTAAAAGACGATCCATCGTCGAGGACCAGGCTCATGGCCGTCGTGTCAAAGGTCTTGATCGTCCCGGTGGTGTGCTTGACGGCGGCGAACGCCACCGAACCGGAAGCGAGAAGGGCAGCGGCGGCCGCCGAAACAATGATCTTGCGCATTGCGAAGTACTCCTGGAAAGGCGGGTATCTTTTTGACGAAGATGTCCCGCGTCGTCTTGGGCCGTCCGGTCGCGTCGGGTCGCGGCTCGCTTTGTCTTGACGCAATTCCGGTCGGAAAGCCGTTTCGCACTTTCCTGAAATTGCGCGCAGGCGAACCGCCGGCGCTTCCCGACCCCGCGCCACAAATAGACCAGTCTTTTCAAGAGCCTATTAGACGAAAAAGAAATTTTTCGCCGCACCGTGTGCCACATTCCATGCCCATTTCGAGCGAATGGGACATCAATGCGGCTCACGTCGGGCTCACCATTTTGTTACGGCCAGCGGACCTCGGGCGGCAGGCTGGAGAGGATGGCGGCGACATTGCCGCCGGTCTTCAGTCCGAATATGGTGCCGCGATCGTGAAGCAGATTGAATTCGACGTAGCGGCCGCGGCGGATGAGCTGTTCGTCACGGTCGCCATCGGTCCAGTTCTCGTTGAAGTTGGCGCGCACAAGGTGGCCGTAGACGACGAGAAAAGCGCGGCCGACATCCTGGACGAAGTTGAAATCGGCATTCCAGCCGCCCTTGTCCTCACCCGAATGCAGCCAGTCGAAGAAGATGCCACCGGTGCCGCGCGGCTCGTTGCGGTGCGACAGATAGAAGTACTCGTCGCACCAGGCCTTGAATTTTGGGTAATCGGCCACCGCGACATTCTTCTCGCAAGCGAATTGCATGGCGCGGTGGAAGGCGACCGTGTCGGGGTCGTCCTGGGTGCGGCGGCGATCGAGCACCGGTGTCAGATCGGCACCGCCGCCGAACCATTGGCTGGATGTGACCACCATGCGCGTGTTCATGTGCACGGCCGGAACGTTGGGATTCCATGGGTGCGCGATCAGCGAAATGCCGGATGCCCAGAAGCGCGGGTCTTCCTCGGCACCGGGCATCTGCTTCCTGAATTCGGGTGAGAACTCGCCATGGACGGTCGATGTGTGGACGCCGACCTTTTCGAAGACGCGACCGTGCATCATCGACATGGTGCCGCCGCCGCCGCGCCCCTCGTCACGTTCCCATGGCGTCTTTTCGAAGCGGCCGGGCGACCACGAGGCCAGCGGCCCGCCAAGATCCTGCTCGATCTGCTCGAAGGTGGCGCAGATGCGTTCGCGCAGCGCCTCGAACCAGAGGCGCGCCTTCATCTTCTTCTGTTCGATGTCGGCGGGCAGGCCCGCCGGTATTTCTGGTCGTTCCAAATGCCGTCTCCGGTTGGGGCGGCGAGTCCCACAAATGACTCGTCTTTTGCCGGCGCGATCCCTAATCTCTTAGGGGACAGGGTCAAGTGTCATTACGGTGCAAGGAGTTGTTTCGTGCGCACCCCGGCAAGACCGCCGCTGGATGGCCTAAAGAAAAGGCTCGACCAAAGCCGTGCCGAGCGCGTGCGTATGCCGCGCGACGGTTTCCTGCGCGAGACCTTCGTGCTGCCACGCTCCGATGCCCGGCTCAAGGCCAAGGAATGGTTCGAGCGCTTTCCCAAGCAGGCCTACTGGACCGAGATCGAAAGCTGGTTCGAGCGGCCGGGCGACCTGATCGAGTTCACCATCAGGCGGTTGCCTGCGGCCGACTAGGACTTCGTCGCCCCGTTTACGGGGAGAGGGTGCCGGCAGGCAGGTTGAGGGGCGGCGCGAACCTCTCAATGCTGGCGCCGCCCCTCATCTGCCTTCACTGCGTTCAGGCACCTTCTCCCCGTGAACGGGGAGAAGGAAGAGCGACCAGCCTCCTTGCCCCCGTTCCCTCGCGTGCCAGCCGGTCACCCTTGTTGCGCAGCGGGCATTTGTCGATCGACATGCAGCCGCAGCCGATGCAGTCGGTCAGCCCTTCGCGCAGTTTCTTCAACTGGGCGATCTTGTGATCGAGCCCGTCGCGCCAGGCGGTCGACAAAAGGTTCCAGTCGTCGCGCGTCGGCGTGCGGCTTTCGGGCAGTGATTCAAGTGCGGCACCGATTTCGGCCAGCGAGATGCCGACCTCCTGTGCAACCTTGATGATCGCCACGCGCCGCAGCACGTCGCGGCCGTAGCGGCGCTGGTTGCCCGACGTGCGGTGGCTGCGGATCAAGCCGCGGGCCTCGTAGAAATGCAGCGCCGACACCGCCACCCCGCTGCGCATGGCCACCTGGCCAACCGTTAATTCCGTTACAGGCGCCATGTCTGATTTTCCGTCCCGATTTTTCTGCTTGACCTCAAGTTAAGTTGAGCTTGTAGCGAAGAAACCCTGGATGTGCAAACGAAGGAGAAGGCGATGTGCGCCTGGGTCAAGATGTCGGGAGACGGAGTGCCGTTATCCGAGTTGCCGGATGGCTTCGCCCACCACCATGGCGACGGAGAGCGCCACGTTGATGCTGCGCGCCGTACCCTGCATGGGGATGGTCAGGCGCGCATCCGCCGCCTGATGGACAGGATCCGGCACGCCTGCGGATTCGCGGCCGAACAGGAGGACGTCACCGTCCGCGAAGCTGAAGCTGGTGTAGGCCGTCGTGGCTTTGGTCGACAGCAGCACCAGCCGGTGCGAACCAGCCTTGCGCCATTCCTCGAAGGCGTGCCAGTCGACATGCCGGGTCAGGGCAGCCATTTCGAGGTAGTCCATGCCGGCTCGCTTGAGCGCCTTGTCGGAGAGCGGAAATCCGGCCGGTTCGATGATGTCGACGCCAAGTCCGAGGCACGCGGCGAAGCGCAGGATTGTTCCGGTGTTGCCGGCAATGTCAGGCTGGTAGAGCGCGATGCGGAGACGACGGTTCATTTCCGCGTCCTTCTAATAAGTGGCGGATCGGCCACAGCGGCTTGGCGGTTTTGGAAATTGCTGGACCTGCGGGTGGCCATTTTCTGCGAAGTCGGGTATACAACCAGCATTGTCAACCCGAACCGATGGAGGGGTAATTCATGATGACCATGCACATCCAGCGCCCCTCTCGTGGGCTTACCTGCCTGCCGGCGGTTTCGGTACGACGATTCTCCTGACTCTCTAAGACTTGATCGCACCGATTCCCGCCGAAACGATTTTTCGGCACTCGAAGGAATCCTGCGATGTTTTTCAAAAAGTCAAAAGGGCTGAACGCCCCAACTGAAGCTGTCCGGACCGACACTCGTCATGTCCGGACCGATGCAATGCGTGCCTCCGGGCGAATGCCGGCGGACGATATTGCTTCGCCTTTTTATCTCGATTTTCACACGGAGGACGGACCGATGTTCGATCCCTACAGAATACCGGGCTCGAGGAGCCTGCATATCCACCGACTGCCGACCTGGGCGCTGCTGATCGGCGACACCTATTCGTCGGCGGTTCACGCCGAGGTTCGCCGCCGGCCGCATCGCGGCATGCTGCCGGATGTCGATTTTTCGCGCGCGGTTCCCGATCCCGGGCGGCCGTCGCTGGTGCGCCGGATCATCCGGCTGATCCGGCCTGGCGCGAAAAACCGGGCTGGCGGCACCGTGTCGTCAGGATCGTCTGGCGCAGCTGTCGGCGAAAAGCCCGCGAGCCCCTATATTGCGCGAAGCATTGCCGACGGTCCGGGTGATTCCGGACCGTCGGCACTCGACGCCATGGGTTCCGGGGACTTCGTACGCTCACGTGCCGCGTAAGCGGCAAACACATTTCACAGGCATGACCTATGTTGTTGTTTAGCTGGTTTGAAAAAAGGCTCGATCCGTTCCCCGCGGCGGAACCGGTCGAGCCGCCCAAGACGCTGGTTGCCTTCTGCGTGCATTATACGCGCGGCGCCTGGCCCTATATCCTTTTCGATGCAGTGCTGGTGACGGCCATCGCGATCGCGGAAGTGTGGATGTTCGGCTTCCTCGGCCGCATCGTCGACTGGCTGTCGGGGCAGAATCGCGAAACCTTCCTGCAGACGGAAGCCTGGAAGCTTGCCGGCATGGCCTTCATCGTGCTGTTCGCACTGCCGGGCACCGTATGGCTGCATTCGCTCCTCAACCAGCAAACGCTGATGGGCAACTATCCCATGCGCATCCGCTGGCAGGTGCACCGCTATCTGCTCAAGCAGTCGATGAGTTTCTACCAGGACGAGTTCGCCGGCCGCATCGCGACCAAGCTGATGCAGACGGCTCTCGCCGTGCGCGAATGCGTCATCAAGGTGATCGACGTCCTGAATTACGTTATCGTCTACTTCCTCGGCATGCTGCTCATCGTCGGCTCGGCCGACTGGCGGCTGGCCGCGCCGCTCGGCGTCTGGCTGGTCGGCTATATCCTTTTGCTGCGGTTTTTCATTCCCCGGCTGGGCAAGGTCGGCGAGGAACAGGCCAATGCGCGCTCGATCATGACGGGCCGGGTCGTCGACAGCTACTCCAACATCCAGACGGTCAAGCTGTTCAGCCATGCACGCCGCGAAGCGTCATTCGCCAAAGACGGTATGTCCGGCTTTCTCGAAACGGTCTACCGGTCGATGCGCCTGGTGACAGTGCTTTTCGGCTCGCTCTACATACTGAACGCGCTGCTCTTGTTCTCGGTGACCGCGATGGCGCTGTGGCTGTGGCTGGGGCAAGCAGTGACGATCGGCGCGGTCGCCGTGGTCATCGGCCTTGTGCTCAGGTTGTGGGGCATGTCGCAATGGATCATGTGGGAAATGTCGGGCCTGTTCGAGAACATCGGCACGGTGCAGGACGGTATCGCCTCGATCTCGCTGCCGCGCCTTGTCGAGGACCGGCCGGACGCGAAGGAGATCAGCGTCTCCAGGGGTGAGATCCGCTTCGAGGACATTCGCTTCCACTACGGCAAGCAGAAGGGTGTGATCGAGGGCCTGTCGCTGGCGGTGAAGCCGGGCGAGAAGGTCGGCATCGTCGGCCGTTCCGGCGCCGGCAAGTCGACGCTGGTCAACCTGTTGCTGCGCTTCTACGACCTCGAAGCCGGGCAGATATTGGTCGATGGCCAGGAAATCGCCGCTGTGAAGCAGGATTCGCTTCGTGCGCAGATCGGCATGGTCACGCAGGACACCTCGCTGCTGCATCGTTCGGTGCGCGAGAACATCCTTTATGGCCGGCCCGATGCAACCGACGAGATGCTTGTCGAGGCGGCGCGGCGCGCCGAGGCGCTGGACTTCATATCAGGGCTTTCGGATGCCAGCGGCCGCAAGGGCTTCGATGCCCATGTCGGTGACCGCGGCGTCAAATTGTCCGGTGGCCAGCGGCAACGCGTCGCCATTGCTCGCGTTATGTTGAAGGACGCACCTATACTTATCCTTGACGAAGCGACCTCGGCGCTTGATTCCGAAGCCGAGGCGGCGATCCAGGAGAATCTCTACAAGCTCATGCAAGGCAAGACCGTCATCGCCATCGCGCACCGGCTGTCGACCATCGCGGCGATGGACAGGCTGGTGGTGATGGACAAGGGCCGTGTCATCGAGGAAGGTTCGCACGAAGAACTCGTCGCCAAGGGCGGGCTCTACGCGCAGCTCTGGCAGCGCCAGTCGGGCGGGTTCCTGCTTGAGGACGGTCCCGCCGACGCCGCCAACGACGCACTTGCAAAGAGGCAAGCCGCAGAATGATGGCCGCCGCATGATGACAGCCGTCTATCGCTGGTTCGAGAACTGGGTCTATCCGTTCAGGGAGCCGGCGAATCTTCGGCCACCGATCAGTGTCGGCGGCTTTCTCTGGCACTATGTCGGCCAGGCGAAGTTCGCCTTCTTCGCCATGCTGGTCATCGGCGGCATCGCGCCGCTGGTCGAGGCCGGCCTGTTCTACTTCGTCGGGCGGCTGGTCGATATTCTCGACCAGCTTCCCGCCGAGCGCAGCTGGCACGCACTGTGGGCCGCCGCCGGCCCTGAACTGGTTTTCATGGCCGTGGTGGTGCTGGTCATCCGCACCGTCGTCGTCGGCTTGTCGGCGCTGGTCGACGAACAGACGATCACGCCGGGCTTCTACAATCTGGTGCGCTGGCAGGCGCACCGGCATGTCTCGCGCCAGTCCTACGCCTTTTTCCAGAACGATTTCGCCGGCCGCATCGCGACGAAGGTCTGGCAGGCGGGCCAGGCGACCGGCGACTTGATGGAAAGCTTCATCGAGGTCGTCTGGTTTATGATCGTCTACACGGTGACGACGCTGGCGCTGGTCGCAGGCCTCGATCTCAGGCTGGCGGTTCTGGTGGTGATCTGGATTTCCGCCTTCGGCTGGCTGGCCAAGCTCTATTTGCCGGCAATCCGCAAGCATGCCGAGGAAACAGCCGAGGCCGGCTCGATGATCACCGGCCGCATCGTCGATTCCTATTCCAACGTGCAGACGCTGAAACTGTTCTCGGCCGATGGCGACGACCGCTACATCAGGAACGGTTTCGACATCTATCTCGACGCATTGCGCCCGTTCACCCGCCGGCTGACCGGCGTGCGCATGGCGCTGACCACGCTGTCAGGCATCATGATCACGGCGATCGGCTGCTTTGCCGTCTATCTCTGGGTCGAGGGCTCGATCACCGTCGGCGCGGTCGCCTTCACCCTGTCGCTGGTGCTGCGGCTCAACATGCTGCTCGGCCGGCTGATGATGCAGCTCAACAGCATCTTGCGAAACCTCGGCGTGCTGGAGAACTCCAAGGCGCTGATTTCGCAGCCGCTCGGCCTCACCGATGCGCCCGACGCCAAGGAACTCGTCGTGGCAGGCGGCCGTATCGCGGTGAAGAACGTCGAGTTCCACTACGGCAAAGGTTTCGGCGTGCTGAACGGCATCGACCTTGTCGTCAGGCCAGGCGAGAAGGTAGGGCTGGTCGGACCGTCCGGCGCCGGCAAGACGACCCTCGCCAATCTGATCCTGCGCCTCTACGATCTCGAGAGCGGGTCGATCACCATCGATGGCCAGGATGTCGCCAAAGTTACGCAGAATTCGCTGCGCGCCAATATCGGCGTCGTCAGCCAGGACACGGCGCTGTTCCACCGTTCGCTGCGCGACAACATCAAGCTCGGCATGCCTGACGCGACCGATGCGGAGGTGATCGCGGCGGCGAAAAAGGCCGAGGCGCACGAGTTCATCCTGACCTTGCGCGACAACAGGGACCGCGCCGGCTACGAGGCGTTTGTCGGCGAGCGCGGCGTCAAACTGTCGGGAGGCCAGCGCCAGCGCGTGGCGATCGCCCGCGTCTTCCTCAAGGATGCGCCGATCCTGATTCTCGATGAGGCGACCTCGGCACTCGATTCCGACATCGAGGCGGCGATCCAGGAGAATCTGACGCGGCTGATGGAAAACAAGACGGTCATCGCCATCGCCCACCGGCTGTCGACGATCGCAGCACTCGATCGTCTGGTGGTGCTCGACGGCGGCCGCATTGTCGAGCAAGGCACGCATGACCAATTGGTGGCGCTCGACGGGCTCTATGCGCGGCTGTGGAAGCGGCAGTCCGGCGGTTTTCTCTATCACGAAGACAGCGTGCTCGAAGAGACGCGCCCGGCGGAGTAGCTCCATGGGTGGATCGACAGGCGCCATCCCAGAGGTCGGCTACGTGCTCAAGCGGCTCCGGCCGACCATGCCGGCCTTCGACACGCTGAAGGAAGAGAGCCGGCTGGAAGGCTACTGGATGCTGGTACGCCTTGCGGATGGCTGGGCAAGTGGCCGCAACAAGTTCCTGAAACGGGGGGAGGCGCTGTACGGAGCATGGTATGGAAGGGAACTCGCCGGCGTGTGCGGGTTGAACATCGATCCCTATTTCGAGGGCAGGGGCCACGGCCGGGTCCGGCACCTGTTTGTGAGCGCGCGCCACCGTCGCGCCGGCCTTGGCCGGATGCTGGTCGAAACCGTTGTCGACAGGGCACGTCACCATTTCGCCATGCTGAACACCCGCGCGCCGCAAGAAGCCTTCGGTTTCTATGAACGGCTTGGCTTTCAGCGCGTAGCAGGCGAAGAGTTCGTCACACACCGCATGGTTTTCGGGAAAGGAGGCTGAAATGTCCTTGCGTCCGCCATCTCATCTTGCCGGCGCCTCGGCCGCCGAAGCCGCCTTCGACGCGCTCGGCCATGAAATATTGGCGGAAAAGGCGGCAGCACTCGGCCGCGCCGGCCAGCGGGTAGAGGAAACGCTGGCCAGGCTGCGCGACAATGCCGACGAGCAACTGCGCCCCCTTCTGCTCAAGGATGCCGCCGAGGCGGTGCATGGCTATTTCATCCAGCGCGAGCTGTGCGGCTTGCGCAAGCACGATGCCGTCATTCGTGAATACAACATCCCGAAAGCGGTGCTGGCCAGGCTCGGCGCGAAATAGGGATCACTCCAGCCATTCGGTGATGAAGCTGCCATTCTCGTGGATGTCGGTCGTTTCCAGTGGGCCTGGGCCGAGATTGGTGAATTTGTGCGGCGTATTGGGTGGCACGATCAGGATCTGGCCGGCGGATGCCTCGATTTCCTGGTCGCCGACAGTGAACAGGCCGGTGCCCTGGCGGATGATGAAGATCTCCGCGTAGGGATGTGTGTGCAGGCGCGGGCCGCCGCCGACATCAGGCAGATAGTTGAAGATCAGGCAGGAGTTGGAGCCGTAGGCGCCACATTGCAACTCGCCCTTCCAATGGTCCGAGCGAACGGCCCAGGTGTCGCGGTCTATGACGTGTGCCATAATGACAAGGATAGACCCGGCTGGGGCCTTGTGTCGAGCCGAACAAGGGCGTCGGATTTGCGGGTGTTTCCCGATTGTTTAGTGATGGTTGGCGGCTATCCGGCGTCGTGTTGACCGGCGGCGGATTTTGTCCCCGCGACAATCTGCCCTTGTGCCTTCACCCGTCTGGACAAAAACGGGCTTCACGCATAAACCGAAGTCCAAATGCCGGAGGAATTCGCAAGCCTGTTCGCCATGCGCTGTCGGGTTGGCGTAATTGAGCGGGGAACAAGGCTCAGCCACCGGCACGGAAGAGGCGAAAGGATCAGGCACCCGTGAGCGCAACCGACACCCAGGATCCCAACCGTCGTGATTTTCTCTACGTCGCCACCGGCATGGCCGCAGTGGTCGGCGCGGGTGCTTTCGCGTGGCCGTTCATCGACCAGATGCGCCCTGACGCATCGACGCTGGCGCTCGCCTCGGTCGAAGTCGACGTCGCCTCGCTGACGCCGGGCATGTCGCTGATCGTCAAATGGCGTGGCAAGCCGGTCGTGGTCCGCAACCGCACCGAACAGGAAATGAAGGACGGCGAGGCGGTCAAGCTGGCCGATCTCAAGGATCCGATCGCCCGCAACGCCAATCTCCCGGCCGACGCACCGGCGACCGACGCCAATCGCACCACGCCCGGCAAGGAAGCCTGGATGGTGATGGTTCAGGTCTGCACGCATCTCGGCTGCATTCCGCTTGGCCAGGAAGGCGATTTCGGCGGCTGGTTCTGCCCGTGCCACGGTTCGCAATACGACACCGCCGGCCGCATCCGCAAAGGCCCGGCGCCGGAGAACATGGCGGTTCCGGTATTCAAGTTCATTTCCGATACCAAGATCCTTATCGGTTGAGGCAGGGGGATATTTCGATGAGCGAGGGACACTCGACCTATACGCCCAAAACCGGTCTCGGACGCTGGTTCGACGCCCGCATGCCGCTGCCGCGGCTGGTCTATGACAGCTTCGTTGCCTATCCGGTGCCGCGCAACCTCAACTATGCATGGACCTTTGGCGGCATCCTGTCGATCATGCTGGTGGCGCAGATCCTGACCGGCATCGTGCTGGCCATGCATTACACGGCCGACACCAATCTGGCCTTCGGCTCGGTCGAGAAGATCATGCGCGACGTGAATTCGGGCTGGCTGCTGCGCTACATGCATTCGAACGGCGCCTCGTTCTTCTTCGTCGCCGTCTACATCCACATCTTCCGTGGCCTCTATTACGGCTCCTACAAGGCGCCGCGCGAACTGCTGTGGATCCTCGGCTGCATCATCTATCTCCTGATGATGGCGACCGGCTTCATGGGCTACGTGCTGCCATGGGGCCAGATGAGCTTCTGGGGCGCCACCGTCATCACCGGCTTCTTCAGCGCCATTCCGCTGGTCGGCGACTGGATCCAGCAGCTGCTGCTCGGCGGCTTTGCCGTCGACAACCCGACGCTGAACCGTTTCTTTGCGCTGCACTATCTGTTGCCGTTCATGATCGCCGGCGTTGTCGTGCTGCACATCTGGGCGCTGCATGTCGTCGGCCAGTCGAACCCGACGGGCATCGAGGTCAAGTCGAAGACCGACACCGTGGCCTTCACCCCCTACGCGACCATCAAGGACGCGTTCGGCATGATCGTGTTCCTGTTCTTCTTCGCCTATTTCGTCTTCTACCTGCCGAACTATCTCGGTCATCCCGACAACTACATCGTCGCCAACCCGCTGAAGACGCCGGCCCACATCGTGCCCGAATGGTACTTCCTGCCGTTCTACGCGATCCTGCGCGCCATCACCTTCAATGTCGGGCCGATCAACTCCAAGCTCGGCGGCGTGCTATGCATGTTCGGCGCCATCGTCATGTTGTTCCTGGTGCCGTGGCTCGACACTTCGAAGGTGCGCTCGGCGGTTTACCGGCCCTGGTACAAGCTGTTCTTCTGGCTGTTCGTGGCCGATGCCATCCTGCTTGGCTGGCTGGGCTCGCAGCCGGCGGAAGGCAGCTATGTGTTCATGGCGCAGATGGCGACATTGTTCTACTTCGCCTTCTTCCTGATCGCGCTGCCGGTGCTCGGCCTGATTGAGACGCCGCGACGGTTGCCGAACTCGATCACCGAGGCGGTGCTCGAGAAGAACAAGGGCGGCAGCGGACATCCGGCGGGCGCTACGGCGGCTCCGGAAACCAAAGGCTGAGCGGGTAGAGAATCTAAGGGGATTTGGCATGAAAAAGATTCTCACCTCGCTGGCGCTGATCGGCCTTGTGGCCGTCGCCGCTGGGGCCGCGGGCACTCGGGCGATCGCCGCCGAAGAGGCACACAATGTGTCCAATCCGACGCATTTCCCGATCGACGAGCCGAAGGAAATGGACTGGAGTTTCACCGGCCCATTCGGCACCTATGACAAGGCGCAGCTGCAGCGCGGCCTCAAGGTCTACAAGGAAGTCTGCTCGGCCTGCCATTCGATGAACCTGGTGGCGTTCCGCACGCTGTCGGACCTCGGCTATTCCGATGCGCAGATCAAGACGCTGTCGGCCGAGTACACCATCCACGACGGTCCCAACGATGCCGGCGACATGTTCGACCGTCCCGGCAAGCCGTCCGACCACTTCCCGCCGCCCTTCGCCAATGAGGAAGCCGCCGCTGCCTCCAATGGCGGTGCTGCTCCGCCAGACATGTCCCTGCTGGCCAAGGCTCGCGGTGTCGAACGCGGTTTTCCGCAGTTCGTCTTCGATATCTTCACCCAGTACGACGCGGGCGGCCCCGACTATATCCACTCGCTGCTGACCGGCTACGACCAGACGCCGCCGGCCGGCATGGTCATCCCGGAAGGCACCCACTACAATCCGTACTTCATGTCCGGCGTGTCGCTGAAGATGCCCAAGCCGCTCTCCGACGGCCAGGTGACCTATGATGACGGTGCGCCGCAGACCATCGACCAGTATTCCCGCGACGTCTCCGCCTTTCTGGCCTGGGCGGCCGAGCCGCATATGGAAGACCGCAAGAAGACCGGTTTTCGCGTTCTGGTGTTCCTGCTTTTGTTCGGCGCGCTGGTCTATCTCACCAAGCGCAAGGTGTGGGAAGGCGTGGCGCATTAAGCCACACGATCAAGTGATCACGAAGGGCGCCGAGAGGCGCCCTTTTGCATTTCCAGAAGCCGGCCATGTCACATGGCCGTCACCGCATCCGGCGATCCTGTGCTGCTCTCATCAAAGGATCGCACCCATGAAAAGATACGCATCGCTCGCGGCAGGCCTGTTGCTGCTCATCGTCGGCTCGGCCGCGCAAGCGGAGGACGCCCAGCCTTTCGTCACCAACAAGGATGTCGACCTGACGATGATCCTGCCGCCGCCGCCGGCAAACGATTCGGCGCAGACCAAGGCCGAACTCGGCGAGGTGCTGATGCTGCAGGTGACACGCACGCCCGAGATGGTAGCCAGCGCCGTCGCCGATGCCGACGAGAATGTCTGGCGCTTCGCCAACGTCATGGGGCCGAAATTCAACAAGGAAACGCTGCCCAAATTCAGCGCCTTCTTCGACCGCGTCGTGGCCACCGAAGGCGCCGTCGTCGATCCGGCCAAGGATATCTGGAAGCGCCCGCGTCCGCACCAGCTCAGCGACCTCGTCAAGCCGGCGGTCAAGTTGTCGAGCTCCGGTTCCTGGCCGTCCGGCCACGCCACCGTCGGCACCATGATGGGCATTATCCTGTCCGATATGGTTCCTGAAAAGCGCGCAGAGATCATGGCGCGTGCGGCCGAATACGCCCACAACCGCGAGGTCGGCGGCATCCACTATGCGTCCGACGTCGAGATGGGCAGGATTTCCGGCAGCGTCATCGCCGCGGTCCTGCTCAACCGGGACGACTTCAAGGCCGAGTATGAAGTGGCCAGGGCCGAGCTTCGTTCGGATCTCGGCATGTAATCTTCGTCAATCGGATTAGACCAGAAAGGGGCGCTTCGGCGTCCCTTTTTTTGCTCATGGCCATGTCCGGAGGGCAGCTCGAAAAATAGTCCGTTGGCACGCCGACAACAGGTTGATATTCGATGCATCGAACGGTGGCGAGAAACTTGTCCCGCCATGGCCTTTGGAATTCGATGATGCGGCTCAGCGACTGTCACAACTTTTCCGATTTCCGCCGCATGGCGCAGCAGCGGCTGCCGGGACCGATCTTCAACTACATCGACGGCGCGGCGGACGACGAGGTCACCTATCGCCGCAACACCGAAAGCTTCGAGACCTGCGACCTGGTTCCCAACGTGCTGCGCGGGGTGAGCGAGGTCGACATGTCGGTGACGGTCATGGGCCAGAAGCTGGCGATGCCGTTCTATTGCTCGCCGACCGCCTTGCAGCGCCTGTTCCATCACCAGGGCGAGCGCGCGGTCGCCAAGGCCGCCGCCAAATACGGCACCATGTTCGGCGTGTCGTCGCTGGGCACCGTCAGCCTTGAGGAGGCGCGCAGCATCAGCAGCAGCCCGCAGGTCTACCAGTTCTATTTCCACCGGGATCGCGGTCTTAACCGGGCGATGATGCAGCGGGCAAAGGCGGTCGGCGTCGAGGTGATGATGCTGACCGTCGACAGCATCACCGGGGGAAACCGCGAACGCGACAAACGCACCGGCTTTGCCATTCCCTTCAGGCTCAATCTCGCCGGAATGGCGCAGTTCGCGCTCAAGCCGGCGTGGGCGATCAACTATTTCACCCATGAGGGCTTCGAGCTACCGCAGCTCGACGAGCATGTCGACATGGGCGGCGGCACGATGTCGATCAGCCGTTACTTCACCGAGATGCTCGATCCGTCGATGACATGGGACGACGTCGCCGAGATGGTCAAGCTCTGGTCGGGTCCGTTCTGCCTCAAGGGCGTCATGTCGGTGGAGGATGCCAAACGCGCTGTCGACATCGGCTGCAGCGGCATCGTGCTGTCGAACCATGGCGGGCGGCAGTTGGATGGCTCACGGGCGGCGTTCGACCAGCTTGCCGAGGTCGTCGATGCCGTTGGCGACAGGATCGACGTCATCATGGATGGCGGCGTGCAGCGCGGCACACACGTGCTGAAAGCGCTGTCGCTCGGCGCCAAGGCCGTCGGCGTCGGACGCTACTATCTGTTTCCGCTCGCGGCGGCCGGTCAGCCCGGCGTGGAACGGGCGCTCGAACAGATGCGGGTCGAGATCGAACGCGGCATGAAGCTGATGGGCTGCAGCTCGATCGAACAATTGTCGCGCAATAACCTTCGTTTCAGGTAATCTCGCCCCATGAAATCCTCGCTCGAAGACACGCTGCTTGCCGCGATCCGCACCATTCCGGACTATCCCAAGCCCGGCATCCTGTTTCGCGACATCACCACGCTGCTTGGCAATGCGCGCGCCTTCCGCCGCGCCATCGACGAACTGGTGCATCCCTATGCCGGCCAGAAGATCGACAAGATCGCCGGCATTGAGGCGCGCGGCTTCATCCTTGGCGGCGCCGTCGCCCATCAGCTCTCGGCCGGTTTCGTGCCGATCCGCAAGAAAGGCAAGCTGCCCTACGAGACGGTGCGCGTCGCCTACAGCCTGGAATACGGGCTGGACGAAATGGAGATGCACAAGGACGGTGTTGCTCCGGGCGAGAAAGTGATCCTGGTCGACGATCTGATCGCCACCGGCGGCACGGCTGAAGCGGCGGTCAAGCTGCTGCGCCAGATAGGTGCCGACATCCTCGCCGCCTGTTTCGTCATCGACCTGCCGGACCTCGGCGGCCGTGCCAAGCTGGAGGCGCTTGGCGTGCCGGTGCGGACGCTGATTGGGTTCGAGGGGCATTGAGTGTTCTTCCCTTCTCCCACATGGGAGAAGGAAGAAGCGCCGCCTCTACTCGGCCTTCACCAGCACGGCGCTTTCGAACTCGAGCACTTTGTCGCCGGTCGAATCGAAAGCTTCCGAACGCAGCGCCAGCAGCCGCCAGCCGGGGCGTGAGGCAATCGGGCGGTGCGACAGCGCGGTGCGCGTGAAGGTGATGGTTTGCCCGGCATAGACCGGCTTGAGCCATTTCAGGTTCTTGAAGCCAGGCGAGGGGCCGAATTCCGGCACCGGACCGGGGCCGCTCCACGCAGCGATCTCGGCGTCCATGCGGTTTTCGAGATTGAGTTTCATCCAGGTGGCGGCGGTGTGCCAGCCGGATGCGCAGAGCCCGCCGAGCACGCTTTTCTTCGCGGCCTCCTCGTCGGTATGGAAGATCTGCGGGTCGTATTTGCGGGCGAAGGCCTTGATCGCCTCGGGCTCGAATGTGTGCGAGCCGAGCGTTACCGTGGTGCCGATACGAAAGAACTCGTCCAGTGTCATGCTTGGCTCCCCGCGGCATCGCGCGTGAGGAACATGGCGGAGTTCTCGAGCTCGAAGACGCTTTCGCCGCGCTGGTTGAACAGTTCGCTGCGCATTGTAACGAAGCCGAGTTGTGGCTTCGATTTGGACAGGCGCTTGGCAACGACCACCAGGGTGCCGGTCAGTTGATCGCCGGCCAGGACCGGCTTCTTCCATTTGACCTGATCGACGCCGGGCGCGCCCTGGCAGGTCGAGTCCAACAGGAAGGCATCGCACAGCATGCGCATGAACATGGCGCAGGTGTGCCAGCCCGACGCCGCCAGCCCACCGAGGATGCTGGCCTTGCCGGCTTCCTCGTCGAGATGCATCGGCTGCGGGTCGAATTCTCCGGCGAATTCGACGATCTCGGCGGCACTCACGAGCTTCGAGCCGAGGTCGATCGATGCACCCTCGATGAAGTCCTCATAGGCCCATGTTTTTATCTCTGCGGTCATGGTCTGGAATCCGGCTTGTCGACCCACGATCCCCAGGATCGGGGTTTCCGGATGCAGGCCGGCGTTCATTTGGTCAAGCGATTTCTACTGCGCCAGCCTGTGGCAGCCGATCGACAGGCCCACTCAGAGCCAGCCGCGGCGGCGGAAATACCAGAAGGGCAGGATCGCCGACAGCACCATCATGGCGATGGCGAAGGGATAGCCAAGTTCCCATTTCAACTCGGGGATGACGTCGAAATTCATGCCGTAGATCGAGGCGACCAAAGTCGGCGGCAGGAAGATGACGGCGGCGACCGAAAATATCTTGATGATGGCGTTCTGCTCGATCGAGATCATGCCGAGCGTCGCGTCGAGCAGGAAAGAGATCTTCTGCGATAGGAAGGTGGCGTGGTCGGCGAGTGACAGCACGTCGCGGGACAGCGTCTTGATGCGCGCCTTGGTGTCCTTGCTCATCTTGGTGCGGGTCGAGGCATGGGCGAAAAAGCCCGCCAGGCGCTGCAGCGAGATCAGGCTGTCGCGGATCGAAGACGCGATGTCCTCCTTGCGGCCGATGGCTTTCAACAATTCCTGGAAGTCGCGATTGCGCTTGGAAACCTTGGTCGATCGCGCCTCGAAGATATCGCGCGAGATCGCCTCGATGTCACGGCCGGCACGCTCCAGAATGTCGGCGAGACGGTCGACGATCGCCTCCAGCAAGCCGATCAGGATGGTGTCGCCGCTGGTGCAGCCGGTCGCCACCTTCTCGGCGCGCTGCGGAAAGGTCTTGAAGGCCTTCGGCTCGTGGTAGCGCACAGTGATCAACCTTGTGCCGGCGAGCACGAAGGTGACCGGCGACATCAAGGGATCGTCGACCTCGGTCTGGGCGGGCAGGGTTGCGGTCATGAAGTAGGCGCCGTCCTCGACATAGAGGCGGCTCGAAATCTCGATCTCCTCCATCTCCTCGCGTGTCGGAATGGCCACGCCGAGCCAGCTCTCGATCGTCGCTTCCTCTTCCTTTGTCGGGTTGAACAGGTCCGCCCAGACGATGGTCTCGCTGTTTGCCAGGAGATCGTCGACGAGGCGCAGGCGATCATTGTCCACGACGAAGGCCTTGATCATCGCCTGATATCCCTTGCTGGGGCCAAAGGGTGTGTTCGGATTGACGCGTCGTGTTGGATTGCACGGTTCCCGGCGCCAGCGCCGACCGTGCGTCTGCCGCTTAGACCTGTGACGTGACAAAATCAAGACAAGCCCGAATCGGGCCGGGGGACGGCCCTCGCGGCTCGGAAGCCGCGTCAGCGGATCGATCTAAAGACTGGCTAGAGTGACCTCCAAGTCCTCGTATGCGCCGACGAGGGCATCCGCGCCATGTCGCAACAGAGCATCGCCATGAGTGCCGGTGCAATGACTGCCAGCGGTAAATCCGATCACGCGCATACCTGCTGCCTTGCCCGCCAGGACGCCATTCACGCTGTCCTCGACCACGATGCACTCCTTTGCATGAACACCGATCGTGTCCGCCGCATGCAAGAACAGGTCTGGTTCCGGCTTTCCATTGACGACCATGTCCGATGAAAAAATATTAGGATCGAAAAGGTCGACAAGGCCCGTGTGTTCGAGTTTCCAACGCAATCGGGCCAGCGGCGTGCTTGACGCCACACATCTCCATGCGGCGAGCCGGCCAATCACATTCCGTGCATCGGGTAAGGCCGCCAGATTCTTACGCAAGCGTTCGTTGGTGTGGTCGGCAAGCTGTTCAAAAAAGAGCGGAGAGAGCGGCTTGGCTCGCTCTTGGCCGATCGCTTCGAGCTTCGCCTGCCACATAGCGGGAGACAATCCCATGAAGGCTTGCGTATAGGCGCTTGGTTCGAACGTGATGCCGGCCGCCGCCAGATATTCAAGCTCGGTTGCCTGGTATATCTCCTCGCTGTTCACGAGGACGCCGTCACAATCAAATATTATCAGCTTTATAGGCGACACTTTGGGCCTGATATCTGGTGGTCGGCTCAGCCGGCCCGCGGACAGTCTCGAAGGACTTCCATCAAATCACGTGTTGAACTTGAACAGCAGGATGTCGCCGTCCTGGACGACATATTCCTTGCCTTCGTCGCGGGCCTTGCCGGCTTCCTTGGCCGCCACTTCGCCGCCCAGTGTGACGAAGTCATTGTAGGCGATGGTCTGGGCGCGGATGAAGCCGCGCTCGAAATCGGTGTGGATGACGCCGGCGGCCTGGGGGGCCTTGTCGCCCTTATGGATGGTCCAGGCGCGCGTCTCCTTCGGCCCGACGGTGAAGTAGGTGATGAGGTGCAACAGATCGTAGCCGGCGCGGATGACCTTGTTGAGGCCGGGCTCGTCGAGGCCGAGCGAGGACAGGAATTCCATCTCTTCCTCATCGGAGAGCTGTGCGACCTCGGCTTCGATGGCGGCCGAGATCACCACGGTGCCGGCGCCCTGGGCGGTCGCCATCTTTTCCACGGCCCTGGTGTGCTCGTTGCCGGTGGCTGCGTCGGCCTCGGCGACGTTGCAGACATAGAGCACGGGATGCGAGGTCAGAAGGTTCAGGCCCTGCAGGATGCGCAAATCTTCGGCCGAAATATCCTTGAGCAGGATGCGGGTCGGCTTGCCGGCCTGCAGCAGTTCTAGCGCTGCCTCCATCATCGGCAGCACTGACGTCGCTTCCTTGTCCTTGCTGCCGGCGCGCTTGCGGAATTGCACGATGCGGCGCTCGAGGCTGTCGAGGTCGGCGAGCATCAGCTCGGTTTCGACCGTCTCGGCATCGGCCACCGGGTCGATGCGGCCCTCGACATGGGTAATGTCGTCATCCTCGAAGCAGCGCAGCACATGCACGATGGCGTCGACCTCGCGGATGTTGGCGAGGAACTGGTTGCCCAGCCCTTCGCCCTTCGAGGCGCCGCGCACCAGACCGGCAATGTCGACGAAGGAGATGCGGGTCGGGATGATCTCCTTTGACTTGCCAATCGCCGCGATCTTCTGCAGGCGCGGATCGGGCACCGCGACCTCGCCGGTATTCGGTTCGATGGTGCAGAACGGATAGTTGGCGGCCTGCGCCGCAGCCGTTCTGGTCAACGCGTTGAAAAGCGTCGACTTGCCGACGTTGGGCAAGCCAACGATGCCGCATTTGAAACCCATTTTGTCCGGTCCTATCGGGAAATAGAAATTTGATCAGGGCTATGGGCGATAGGGGTGATCAACGTCAAGCCCTTCGGTTCCCTTGATGCTCAGTCCTTGCCGCCGAACAGCTTCTTCAGCATGGCGGCCATCGGACCGCTTTCCGGCGGCTTGGCCAGGGGCTGTTGGGGCCGTGCTTGGCGGACGTGACTTTGCTGCTTCTGCGCCGGCTGCTTAGGTGCCGATTTTTCGGGCTCCGGCCCGGCCTTGCCCTGGACGGCGAGACTGGCTTTGTTCATGAAGCCGGATTCGTCGCCTTTGGCGATCATGGCGGCGTTGTCGGCGATCGCGTCGAGCAGCGGGTCAAGCCATTCGCGGTCCGCCTTGTCGAAATCGCCGAGCACATGGTGCTGGACCATTTCCTTGACGCCTGGATGGCCGACGCCGATGCGTACGCGGCGATAGGCGTTGCCGACATGGCCATCGATCGAACGGATGCCGTTATGGCCGCCGGCGCCGCCGCCGGTCTTTATGCGCAGCTTGCCTTCGGCAAGATCGATCTCGTCATAGAAGACGGTGAGCGCGGAAAGCTCGAGCTTGTAGAAGCGCAGCGCTTCGCCGACCGACTGGCCGGACAGGTTGATGAAGGTCTGCGGCTTGATCAGGACGACTTTTTCGCCGCCGAGCGAGCCCTCGGCGATCAGGCCCTGAAATTTCTTCGACCAGGGCGAAAAGGAATGGCGGCGGGCGATTGCGTCCGCCGCCATGAAACCGACATTGTGCCGATTGCCGGCGTATTTCGCGCCCGGATTGCCGAGACCTGCAAACAGCAGCATCGCCTGCTCCGGGCGTGAAAGAGTTACTTCTCTTCGGCGGCAGGAGCCGCTTCAGGTGCAGCCGCTTCAGCCGTCTCTTCCGTCTCCGGCTTCATCGCCGACGAACCGGCAATGGTCGCGATGGTGAAGTCGCGGTCGGAGATCACAGGCTTGACCCCAGCCGGCAGCTTGACCGCCGAGATGTGGATCGAATCGCCAATGTTGGCGCCGGTGAGATCGACGGTGATGAATTCCGGGATCGCATTGGCCGGGCAGTGGAACTCGACTTCGTGACGCACGATGTTGAGCACGCCGCCGCGCTTGATGCCGGGCGACTTGTCCTCGTTGATGAAGTGGACAGGCACGTCGACATTGACTTCGGTGTCCTTGCCGATGCGCAGGAAGTCGACATGGACAGGGAAATCCTTGACCGGGTCGAGCTGGAAGTCCTTCGGCAGGACCTGGATCTTCTTGCCATCGACATCGATCGTGGCGATCGTGGTCAGGAACCCGCCGCCATGGATCTTGTAGTAGATGTCCTTGTAGGTGAGCGCGATAGCCAGGGGAGGCTGCTTGTCACCATAAATTACTGCAGGCACTTTACCGTTGCGGCGAACTGCACGGGCGGACCCCTTACCGACCTGTTCGCGTGCTTCGGCCTTGAGCTCGTAAGTGTCGTGGCTCATGGCATTTCCTTTCGGTTTGTTCTGGAGCGCTCACGGTGGGCAGAGTGCCTGGACCGTAAACGTCGAAAGCCGACATACCCATGCATGATCTGGTCCGAAAACCGGAATCCACTTTTCGGGATCATGCGGGAAGGCGGCCTTCCGCCGCGTTGCCTCCAAGGGTGTCTACGCGGGTGGCGGCTCTATAGCGGAAGGCGGCCGGAGGTGCAAGCCAAAGGCACGACCGGCCTGGTGCAGCCCAGACGGCCCTATCCGCGCTTTTCGATGACGGCATAGAGCACGTTGCGGTTCTCGCCGAAGAATACCTGCGCCTCGACGGTGTTGCGGTCGACGCTGGCATTGACGATGTTCCACATATCGACCTCCGATCGCAGCAGCAACACCCAGTCCATGAACGTCTCCCGATACCCCGCGTCGGGGGTGCCCTCGGCGTAGTTGGCGAACAGGAATGTTCCGTTCGGCTTCAACATCTGCAGGCAGGTCTTCGTGAGTTTCACCGCGACGTTGTGGGCGAGGTAGTCGTAAAGGCCGGAGGCGTAGATGAAGTCGAATTTGCCGAGCTTGTGGCCCCGCGTGAGCACGGTTCGCACCGAGCCGTCGATGGCTTCGACGGCGGTGCCCTGGAAGTCGCGCGAGATCAGCCCAACGCTCTGGGGATCCTGGTCGAGCGCAACCCAGCGCTTGAGACGGCCCTCCGTCAGGGCGACCGAACGATTGGCTTCCCGCAAATGGCCGGCCGCGATCGCCAGAACCTCGGTTTCCGGTCCGTTCTTGGCCGCGATCTCGTCGACATATCGGGTCAGGAGGTCGCGTCGTTCCCGGGCCGCGACGCATGACGGTACGTTCTGGGTATGGCTATAGAGTGCTTTGCCGACCTCCGAGGCGTTCGCCACGCTCTCTGCCACGTGCGGATCACAATAGATGTAGTCGAGCAACTGCGCGTCGCCGGAATAGCCCCTGGGTTTGGTGAAGGACCAGTGCGTCAGTGGATCCTCGAGAAAATACTTCAGGATCGGATGGTTCTGCGCGACCGGTATCAACGCATGCCAGACGTCGGGATGAACCTTGGAATGCAGGCCATTGAGGAAGGACAGCAAGCGGCCGACGATCTCGGCCGGGTTCTTGTCCTGTTCGACCTGCTCCTGTGTCGCGTGGAGAATGAGGGCAAGCTCCGCGCGCGCGGTTTCGAACGCTTCGCCATGATGCTCGATCTTTCCCCGAGGCAGCGTGCCGGCGAGCATCTCGGCAGTAATCAAGCTTTTGCCATCAAGAACGGTCTGCACGCCATCACTCCATAGTTAACAGTCGGTTAACTTATTGCGTAGAATGCTCCCTTTGCCAATGTCGGGCCGACGGCATTTTAGGTTTATGATTAATTTCCCGCCAACCATGTTCGTTGGTTAATCAGCTTCCGAGCCGGATTCCGGGTTCGAGTTAACGGAAACTTGTCTTGCGCGATTGCATTTGTTTGCCCGGCGTTCGCAATCGCCGTCGCGTCCCAAGGAGCCGGCCCGCGTGGGGGCAGAAGCTGGAAATGAGTTCGGAAAACAAAATCCCTTTCAAAAGGGGTCGATTGTGATGAACGAACACGTGTCATCCGCATTGGCCGATACGGTTGATGCTGAGCCGTACGAGCCGCGCTACGAACTGGGGGCCGACGAACTTCGCGCCCTCTACCGCACCGAAGCCCGGGCGACGCGAAGAGGGGAAGCCAGGCCAGGGCTTTGGATCGCAGTTGCGATCTATCTCTTGTTTTCGGCAACGGATCTGCTGCTGATCCCGGATGTGGCCGCCTATACGATCACGGCGCGCTTCGCGGTCGGCTTGAGCGCGCTTTTGATCCTGGAAGCGCAGCTTCGCCACGGCGTCGGGACGGAATGGCTCGACGTGACCTGCGCCGGGGCCATCATCTTTGGCTATGTTGGTTGGCTGTGTCCGGCGATTATGGGCGCGGACAAGGAAAGCGTCTCTTACTATATGGTCTTTGGGACCATATTCATGATGAGCGCCAATCTTTTCTTTACATTCAATTTCAAGCTTTCTATCGTAACCTCGACAATAATCTTATGTATACTTTATATCGTAAATTACTTTGTTCCATCAACCCTCATATACAAAATGGTATTTGGGGCTTTCTATGTTTCTTGTTTCACGTTCACCTCATATGTGAACTGGAAACTGAACGAGGAACGCTACAACGTCTTCCTGAACGCCCTGGAAGCCAAGATCCAGCACAATGAGGCGACCGAACGCGGCAAGGCCCTGCTGAGGTTGTCGCGGACCGATCCGCTCACGGGTCTGGAGAACCGGCGCGCGATCGACGAGAAGCTGCGAGACTACTGGAACGATTGGCAAAAGGTCGGCACCAGCTTTGGGGCGATCCTCATCGACGTGGACTTCTTCAAGAAGTTCAATGACTGCTACGGCCATCAGGAAGGCGACCGCTGCCTGATCCATGTCGCCAATGCCCTTAGCGATATGATCAAACAGTATAATGGCTCCATCGGCCGCTATGGCGGCGAAGAGTTCATCGTCCTGGCTCGCATGGAGAAAAAGGAGCAGATCCTGGACATTGCGGAAGCCATTTGCAGCACGGTGGAGAACCTGGCTCTGACGCACGAACTGCGGCGCGACGGCGTCTCGATCGTAACGGTAAGCGTTGGCGCCGCATTCACCCGGACGCAGACCGGGGCCAAGCTGGAGAAAATCATTCACGAGGCCGATCGCGCTCTCTATCTGGCAAAAGCCGGCGGCCGAAATTGTGCCCGGCTGTTCGATCCAACCGACCCGCAAAGCAGTGACGAGAGCGAGAACATTGCGGCTTTGCTGAAGATCGCGATCGGCCAGAATCTCGTTTCACTCGTTTACCAGCCTATCCAGGATGTCAAATCGGACCGGGTTGAAGCGGTGGAGGCTCTGATGCGCCTCAAGATGCTCGACGGCACATCGGTTCCGCCGAGCCTGTTCATTCCGGTCGCCGAACGGACCGGTGCGATCCTGGAACTCGGGCGCTGGGCGATAAGGACAGTGTGCGCCGAACTGCTGGCGGACGACCACGTCCGTGTCGTCAGTGTCAACGTCTCCCCGATCCAGCTCAAGACACCGGGCTTCGCGACGTCGGTCGCGACCATTCTGGGCGAGACGGGTGTCGCAGGCAGCAGGCTGGCCTTCGAGATCACCGAAGGGCTGGAGATGGAGATGCACTCCGACATCCTGCGCTGCATCAGCGACCTGAAGCTGCTCGGGATCAAGATCTGGCTTGATGATTTCGGGACCGGCTTTGCGGGCCTTTCGTGGCTTCGCCTGATCGATTTCGATACGGTGAAGATCGATCGCTCGTTTCTGCATGACTGCAGCTCTCCGAGCGGCAAGGCGATGCTGCAGGACATTATCACCCTGGTTCGAAATCGCGGCCACAAAATCCTGGTCGAAGGGGTGGAGACAGACGAGCAGATGGCCCTTATGCGCGAATTCGGCATAGACAAGATCCAGGGCTTCCATGTCGGCCGTCCCGCTCCCGCCGTCAGTTTCCAGGCAAAGCGAGCCATGCGCAAACGGCCATTTGCCGTGCTTAAGTCCGCATGATGGTGGCCTCTTCCGACGTTTGGCTAGCCGTCGTCAAGCCGTGCTAGCGGTCGCCGGTCAACGCGGCGCGTAACGCCTGGATCTGCCGGTTCAGCGCATCGAGCTCAGTCAGCGTCATGCCCGAGCGTTCGACCAAGGCTTCGTTCAGGCAGTTGCATTGGACAAGCAGTGCGCGCCCGGCTGATGTCAGATCGACCTGCACCTGGCGTTCGTCGGTCTGGCTGCGCTGGCGGGTCACCAGCCCGGCCTGCTCCATTCGCTTCACCAGCGGCGTGACGGTGCTCGATTCCAAAGCGAGCCGATGGGCGATGGTGCCGACCGACATGCCGTCGGCCTCTCCAAGCGCGTTCAACACCAGGTACTGCGGATAGGTGATGCCCATCTCGTCCAGCATCGGCTTGTAGGTGCGGTTGATCGCCATGCTGGTGGCATAGAGCGTGAAACAGAGCTGATTGTCCAACGGGAGAGGCACGGCGCATTCCTTTTGCCAATGTGGGCATCATTTCGATACCACGAAAAATGATATCGCGATACATATTTGTGTGGACAAGGGTTTTAGGCCGCGTTAGCTATGTCGTTATCGCGATATTGTTTATCGCGAAAATAACCAGAAGGAGATTGAGATGACCTCGCAAACCAAGCCCGGCTCCGGCAGCGGTACGATCACCACCAGGGACGGAACGCAGATTTACTACAAGGACTGGGGGACCGGGCATCCTGTCGTCTTTCATCACGGCTGGCCGTTGAGCAGCGACGATTGGGACGCCCAGATGCTGTTCTTCGTGTCACAGGGCTACCGTGTCATTGCCCATGATCGCCGAGGCCATGGCCGCTCGACCCAGACGGATATCGGCAACGAGATGGACACCTATGCCGCCGACGTCGCGGAACTCGCAGCCCATCTGGACCTCAAGAACGCCATCCATGTCGGCCATTCGACCGGCGGCGGCGAAGTGGCGCGTTATGTCGCCAAGTATGGCGCCGGCGGCCGTGTCGCCAAGGCGGTGCTGATCGGCGCGGTGCCGCCAATCATGCTCAAGACTGCCGCCAATCCCGGCGGCCTGCCGATCGAAGTGTTCGACGGCTTCCGCTCCGCGCAGGCAGCCAATCGCGCCCAGTTCTTCCGCGACGTTCCATCAGGTCCGTTCTACGGCTTCAACCGCCCGGGCGCAGAGGTATCGCAGGGCGTCATCGACAATTGGTGGCGCCAGGGCATGATGGGCGGCACCAAGGCGCATTATGATTGCATCAAGGCCTTTTCGGAAACCGACTTCACCGAGGATCTGAAGGCGATCGACGTGCCTGTGCTGGTCATGCACGGCGACGACGACCAGATCGTTCCCATCGCGGACTCGGCGCTGCTGACGATCAAGCTGCTCAAGAAGGGCGAGCTCAAGGTCTACAAGGGCTTCCCGCACGGCATGGCCACGACCCATGCAGACATCGTCAATGCCGACCTGCTGGCCTTCTTCAAAGCATAGGCCGTTGGAACGAAAAAAGCACCCGCCGTCCGGCGGGTGCTTTTCCTTGCGTGGGTTTCAGGCCTGATCTAGGCGGCCGCCTGCGCCTTGCGCGCTTCCTTCATGTTGGGCAGGAACACGGTCAGCAATCCAAGGAACGGCAAATAGGAGCAGATCTGGAAGACGAAATCGATGCCCTTCATGTCGGCGACGACGCCGAGCACGGCCGCCGCGATGCCGCCCATGCCGAAGGCGAAGCCGAAGAAGATGCCGGCGATCATGCCGACGCGACCCGGCACGAGCTCCTGCGCAAAGACGACAATGTTGGAGAACGCCGAGGAGAGGATCAGGCCGATCAGCACCGTCAGCACCATCGTCCATTCCAGATTGGCGTAGGGCAGGGCGAGCGTGAAGGGCAGCACGCCGACGATGGAGAACCAGATCATCGCCTTTTGCCCGTAGCGGTCGCCGAACGGGCCGCCGAGCAGGATGCCCAGCGCCGAGGCACCGAGGAACAGGAACAGCATGACCTGGCTCATCTGCACAGAAACGCCGAACTTATGCATGGAATAGAAGGTGTAGTAGCTGGCGAGGCTGGCGATGTAGGCATTCTTGCTCAGCACCAGCAGTGTCAGCACGATCAATGCATTCATCACCTTGCGGCGCGGGAAGGGCGAAACGAAGCTCGCCGCCTTGCGGGTGCCCTGCGCGGCACGCAGCCGGCTGTACCAGCCGCCGACCTGCCACAAAACGATGATGCCGATCAGCGAGCCGACGGCGAACCAGGAAATGCTGGTCTGGCCGAACGGCACGACGATGAAGGCCGCCAGCAGCGGCCCCATGGACTGGCCGAAATTGCCGCCCACCTGGAACAGCGACTGCGCCAGGCCGAAGCGGCCGCCGGAAGCGAAGCGGGCGATGCGCGAGGATTCCGGGTGGAAGATCGCCGAGCCGATGCCGATCAGCGAGGCGCCGATCAGCAGCAGCGAATAATGCCCGGCATAGGCGAGCACGATCAGGCCGATCAGCGACGACGCCATGCCGTAGGGCAGCGAATAGGGCATCGGCCGCTTGTCGGTGATCATGCCGATCAGCGGCTGCAGCAAGGATGCGGTCACCTGGAAAGTGAAGGTCAACAAGCCGATCTGCCAGAAATCGAGGCCATAATTCTCTTTCAGGAGCGGGTAAATGGCCGATAGCAGCGACTGCATGATGTCGTTGATGCAGTGGCAGAAGCTCACCGCCAGGATGACCGTGAAGGCCGTCGCCTGGGCTGAGGCGTGACTGGCGCTCGCCGGTGGGGCGACGCTGGCTGCTGTCGTATCGGTCAAGGTAGGCTCCGTGGTCTTTTTGGCGGGCACGCCCGCAGGCAACTGGCGGACGCTCCTTGCGGCCACCCTAGGGACGGTGCCTTATAAGCCGCTTGCGAGACGACTTCTTTCGTGGTTTGGTCCAATAGTTTCGCAACTGGGCCATAACTAGATGCCGCACGGCAAAGAAGTCTTTCACGCTGGCAATGCCAATCTCGGCCAGTTGCACGAGAGCCGCTGGCAGTGGCTTGAGCAAGTGGCCGGGCCGGCGGTGGCATTGCCGACCGAATATCCTGACGGCTACCGCGTGCCACAGCACCGCCACAGCCGCAGCCAGCTCTTGCATGCGCTTGTCGGTGTGGTGCTGGTGACGACACGCTACGGGCGCTGGATGGTGCCGCCCGACCACGCGATGTGGATTCCAGCCGGCACCGAGCATTCCGTCGAGATGCTGGGCGACGTCTCGATGCGTTCGGTTTATGTCATGCCACAGGCGATCCCGGGGCTGCCCGAAGGCTTGCGCGTTGTGGGCGTCACCGACCTGATGCACAGCCTGATCGTGGAATCGGAGAAGCTCCCGCAAGGCGGCGTTCTGGAAGGACGCGGTGGGCTGATCATGAACCTTTTGCTGCACGAAATCCCGACCTTGCCGGAACGGCCTCTCGGGCTGCCATTTCCGTCCGATCCAAGATTGTCGGCGCTGTGCCGACGCTTCGTCGCAGCACCGTCGCCGCATGCGACCATCGACGAGTGGGCCGATGCAGCCGGCATGAGCCGCCGTTCCTTCACGCGCGCCTTCCAGCGCCAGACCGGCCTGTCGCTGTCGACATGGCGCCAGCAGGCCTGCCTGTTCGCGGCGCTGCCCAGGCTGGCGGACGGCGAGCCGATCACCAGGGTGGCGCTTGATCTCGGCTATGACAGCGTGCCGGCCTTCATCACCATGTTCAAGCGCATGCTGGGGACCTCGCCGCGCGGCTATATGCGCGGCGCACGCGAGAACGTCGAGGTCGCTCGTCGCCTGATCGGCCCGGTTCGGTTGGAAAGCTCCGCGCCTTAAGGGCAGGCGGGTTTAGTCGAACAGGCTCGACACCGATTCCTCAGTCGCCGTGCGCGAGATGGCTTCGCCCATCAGGTCGGCGATCGAGATGACGCGGATGTTGGGCGCGTCGAGCACGCCCTGGGTCGGCTGGATGGAATCGGTGATCACCAGTTCCTGCAGCTTCGAGCCGCTGATGCGGGCAACGGCACCGCCCGACAGCACGCCGTGGGTGATATAGGCGGTGACGCTGGTGGCGCCGTTGGCCAGCAGTGCATCGGCGGCATTGCACAGCGTGCCGCCGGAATCGACGATGTCGTCGATCAGCAGGCAATCCTTGCCGGCGACCGCGCCGATGATGTTCATCACTTCCGATTCGCCCGGCCGTTCGCGGCGCTTGTCGACGATGGCCAGTTGCGCATCGAAGCGCTTGGCCAGCGCACGAGCGCGGACCACGCCGCCAATGTCGGGCGAAACCACCACGACGTTGCCGAGTTGCTTGTATTTGGCCTTCACGTCGCGGGCCATGACCGGCACGGAAAACAGATTGTCGGTCGGGATGTCGAAGAAGCCCTGGATCTGGCCGGCATGCAGGTCGAGCGTCAGAACGCGGTCGACGCCGGCGCGGGTGATCATGTTGGCAACCAGCTTGGCCGAGATCGGCGTGCGGCCGGAGGCGCGGCGGTCCTGCCTGGCGTAGCCGAAATAAGGGATGACCGCCGTGATGCGCTTGGCCGAGGAGCGCATGAAGGCATCGATCATGATGAGCAATTCCATCAAATGATCGTTGGTCGGAAACGAGGTCGACTGCAGGATGAAGACATCCTCGCCGCGCACGTTTTCCTGGATTTCGACGAAGATTTCCTGGTCGGCGAAGCGCCTGACCGTGGCTTTGCCCAGCGGGACGTTGAGGTACCGGGCGACTGCTTCGGCCAGCACCCTGTTGGAATTGCCCGCGAAGAGTTTCATGCACGGTTCCTGGTGGAGGATGATGAGGCCTGACGGACTCGCTTGCGCCCTTTAACCGGGCTTTTAGCGGCCCGCGCTGGTATTGCAAGCGCCGAGATCGGGAATCCGCCGGCTAAACTCAAGAAAGCTCCGCGCCATCGCCGGACTGCAACAGGGAGCAGGGGACTTGTGCTGGTTCTTCTTCTCATTGGGCATCGGATTTTCCCAAAACCGTCTCCACTTTGGGGTCCGATGCCTCTAGCCCGCCTTGCCGCCGAGCCAGGCGGCGAACTGGTCGATGGTCTGGTCGGCGATCGCCTGCATGGTGGCCGGCGAGATCCCCTTCCAGCTGTCGCCGCCCGCGCTGGCGCCGGAATTGACCGACGGAGCCTTCTGCTGGCCATTGATGCGGTGCAGCCGGTTGCCAGCGGGGTCATAGACGTCCCAGACATAGATGACGGTGGTGTCGGCGCCTTCGGACATCGTCGAGAAATAGCCCTTCAGCACATGTGTCACGGTCTGGTCGGCGCTGCCGGCGAGAGTGATGCCGCGCTGCCTGGCACGGGTCTGCAACTCCGCCGTCAGAGGTGTCGCAGCTTCCACCGAAGCGCCTACGATCGGCGCGATCTGCAAGCGGGTCTTCGACAGGATGGCAGCGCTTTGGGCTGATGTGACCGGTGCGGCGGCGGTTGCGGGAGCGCCAGACGTGCTGGTGGCGGGTCCGGCCGGAACCGTTGCCGCCGTGTTGCCTGACGTTGCGGGCAGCGTCTGGGTCGACGTCGCCGGCGGGGTGATCGCCGACGGTTCGAGCACGTCCTTTGCGTTGGTGCAGGCGGCAAGAGCCAATGCCACAAGCAATGACACGGTCGTCACATGCGATCGTCTCATTTGCCTTCTAACTCCTTGGCGAAGAACGCCTCCCACTGTGGATTCACTTTACGATCAAGTCGAGATCATGGCGGGACAGCGGCCTGGGCTGGGATTCGGTGGTCAGGTAGGTGCGGCCAAGCGTCATCGCCGTCTCGGTGTCGGAGTCCATGATGATCATATGGGCGAACAGCGTCATGTTGGGCGCGATCGGTTCGGGATTGCCCTGGTAGAACATCGGCATGTCCATCCAGGACGGGGTGAAGCGGGCGCCGACCGAATAGCCGCAGGCGTTCAGCCGGTGCTTGGTCAGGCCGTGTGCCTCCATGGTGCGGGCATGCGCATCGAAGACGTCGCCGAAGCTGTTGCCCGGCATCATCGCCTTCTCGACAGCCAGGAGTGCTGCGCGGGCGGCGTCGAACAGTTCCTGATGGCGCTTCGACACCTTGCCGGTCAGCACCGTGCGCATCATCGGCGCATGGTAGTGGTTGAAGACGCCGGCCCATTCGAGCGTCAGCTGGTCGTTCTTGGTGAGCTTGCGGCGGCCGGCCTTATAGCGGCACAGCAGCGCATCGACGCCGGAGCCGATGATGAACTCGTTGGCCGGATAGTCGCCGCCGCCGGCGAAGATCGCGCCCTGCATGGCGGCCAGGATCAGAGCTTCGTCGCCGCCTTGCTTGATCAGCGGCAGTGCCGCGTCGAGCGCATCGTCGGAGAGATTGGCGGCCTTCTCGGCCTTGGCTATCTCGGCCGGGCTCTTGAACAGGCGCAGCCGGCCGACAATGCCGGACGCATCGGCGATCTGGCCGAAGGTCTGCAACTGCTCGTCCAGGCGGCGGCCGTTGAAGGCGGTCAGGCCGTGGGTGTCATATTCGACACCGATGCGGGCGCCGAGCAGGTCGAGTTCGTTGAGCAGATTGCGCAGGTCGACCGCAGGATTGGCGCCGTTGCGGTCGGTCCACAAGACGATGTTGTCGATAATCGAGGTCTGACGCGCCTGGCGCAGGTCGGCCGAGCGGGTCAGAAGCACCATCGAACCGTCGGCCTTGACCACCAGGCACTGGAAGAAGCAGAAGCCGAACGTGTCGTAGCCGGTCAGCCAATACATGCTTTCCTGCGCGAACAGCAGGATGGCGTCGAGCTTCTTTTCGGCCATCTCGATGATCAGCCGGTCGCGCCGCGCGTCAAATTCAGATCGTTCAAAATGCAGCGCCATTATTCCCTCTCCAAGACAATTGCCGAAACCTGCCGGCCGTAATCGGGCTCCTTGCGATGCGTGGTGCGCCGATAGGAGTAGAACAGGCCTTCCTCAGCGTAAGTGCAGCGGTCTAGGCCCTCAGCCGTCACGCCTGCCTTGGCCAGCCGGTCAACCGTGTAGCGGTTGAGGTCGAACATCGCATGGCCGGCATTGGCGGACGGAGCGAAATAGAGGATGTTTTCGGCGTCGGCTTCGACAAAGCGGGCGACGAATTCCGGGCCGACCTCGTAGTTTCGCGGGCCGATGGAGGGGCCTAGCACGGCGACGATGTTTTGGCGCCGGGCGCCGAGGCTTTCCATCGCCAGGATGGTGTTTTCGAGCACGCCGGTGAACGCGCCTTTCCAGCCGGCATGCGCGGCGCCGATGATGCGCGCCTGCGCATCAGCGAACAGCACGGGACCGCAATCGGCGGTCGAGGCGCCGATGGCGATGCCCGGCCGGTCGGTAACGATAGCGTCCGCCTTGGGGCGCTCGCCGGCAAAGGGCTCCCTGGCGATGACGACATCGGGCGAATGGATTTGCCAGGCGGTCAACAGATGGCTTGCCGGCACGCCCATCCAGGCAGCGACGCGGCTGCGGTTCTCGGCAACCAGCGCCTGGTCGTCATTCGATCCGGTGCCGATGTTGAGGCCCTGATAGATGCCGCCGGAAACACCGCCGACGCGGGTGAAATAGCCGTGGCGGATGCCTTGTGCCTGCGCCTTGTCCAGCAGCGGCGACCGAACGGGATCCGGTTTGGTCTGATTCAGCATGCGGGCGTTGTTGTCCGTGTGGGCGGTTTCGTCAAGAAGAAGGTGCTTGGTCGAGAACAGGCTGCAAAGCGCGGACGGGAGATTGGGAGGGGCGGCGGTAAAAAGTCAATCCGCCTCGGCAAAGGGCCGAACCGCCACGCCGCGAGGCAGCACCGCAAGCACCTTGAACAGCCCGCCCATGGCTTGCGGCCCGGCGAGGCGCTCGACGTCGCCGGCGATCCTTTCGCGCGCCGCCTGGCCGGCATCGGCGCCAAGGCGGCCGGCGCGCTCGAGGATGCCCATGCCGAGCAGGAAGTCGCCCTGTGTCGTGAGATGGGCTTCGAGGCCATGTGCACGCGCGATCGCGGCAAGGGCGGCGAAATCGACGTGGGAGGTGAGGTCGGCCTCACCGGGATTGGCCAGCACATCTTCGTGATCGTGGCTGCGCAAGGCCTGCAGCGTGTCGCCGACACCCGGCTGGAGATGGCCGTAGTCGAGAAACAGGCCGGCGCCGCCATGCCTGGATATGCGCTCGGCGATTGTTGCCATGAGCGCGGTGCGGGCAGGCGCCACTTCGGCGATCGCACCTTGCGGCGCGTCAGCGGCATCGGCGGGCAGCAGCATCGGGTCGACCGAGCCGGCGCCGGCGAAGAAGCAAAGATCGTTGGTCTCGTCGAGGCCGACCATGCGCTCGCGCCAGCCGGCGCCGGCGCGGATGAACTGGCAGATGGGCACCGCGTCGAACAGTTCGTTGCCGACGATGAACAGCGATTGTTGCGGCAAGGTCTCGATGGTTTCGTGCCAGCCAACCGCGAAGGGTGTGACGCCAAGCGTCTTTTTTTGCACCTCGGTCAGGCGCGGGCTTGTCTCGATCATGGCGAAGGTGGCGCCGTTGGCCAGGTCAGGATCGAGCCGCGACAGCGTGCGCAGCATGTCCTTCATCAGCGTGCCGCGGCCGGGTCCGATCTCGGCGATGGTGACCGGCAGTGGCCGGCCGCTCGCTGCCCAGACCTGGTACACCCAGACCGCGACCAGTTCGCCGAACATCTGGCTGATCTCCGGCGCGGTGATGAAGTCGCCGCCCGCACCAAAGGGCTCGCGCGTCGTGTAGTAGCCGTCCGCCGGGTCGAACAGGCAGAGCGCCATGTACTCGTTGACGGGAAGCGGCCCAAGGGCCTCGATCAGGTCGACGATGCGGGTCTTCAGCCGTGTCATGCCGGCTGCGGCTGTGCCACCGGCTTGGCGGTCAGCATCGCCCAGATGCCGGCCAGCACCATCGGGGTAGAAAGGATCATGCCCATGGTCAGCCAGTTGGTGCCGAGGAGATAGCCGAGCTGCTGGTCAGGCTCGCGGAAGAACTCGACGAAGATGCGCGACAGGCCGTAGCCGCAGATGAAGGCGCCGCCGACGAAGCGCGGCGTCTTCAGCCTGAGGCGCGAATGGGTGAGAATGCGCAGCACAAGGAACAGCACCACACCCTCGAGCAGCGCCTCGTAAAGCTGGCTCGGATGACGGGCAAACGGCCCGCCATTGGGAAACTCGAACGCCCAGGGCACGTCGGTTGGTCGGCCCCACAGTTCGGAATTGATGAAGTTGGCGACGCGCACCAGGCCAAGGCCGACCGGCACGCCGGCCGCCACGACATCGAACAGCGACCAGGTGCGGATGCCGCGCTTGATGGAAAACAGCGTCATGGCGAGGATGACGCCGAGCAGGCCGCCATGGAACGACATCCCGCCCTGCCACACGGCGAAGATATCGAGCGGGTGCGCGATGTAGCGCGCCAGATCATAGAAGAGCACATAGCCGGTGCGGCCTCCGAGCACGACGCCGATGGCCGCCCAGACGATGAAATCGTCGAGATCCTCCGGCTTCATCGGCAGGACGCCGTTCGGCCACAGCCTGGCATTGGCGGCGAGCCGCTTGGCATACCACCAGGCGAACAGGATGCCGACGATATAGCCGACGCCATACCAGTGCACCGCCAG
Source organism: Mesorhizobium sp. M7A.F.Ca.US.005.03.1.1 (assembly GCF_003997975.1). Classification (NCBI taxonomy): domain Bacteria; kingdom Pseudomonadati; phylum Pseudomonadota; class Alphaproteobacteria; order Hyphomicrobiales; family Phyllobacteriaceae; genus Mesorhizobium; species Mesorhizobium sp. M7A.F.Ca.US.005.03.1.1. Next base: position 22,569 of record NZ_RZRO01000015.1, on the reverse strand, counting down.
CGGCCCGATCTGGATGAGGATCGGGTTGATGTTGGGGAAGGGCAGGGAGGCCAGCGGCAGCAGGAAATATTCGTTCAACGGGGAACTCTCGGTTGCGAGCGTGTTTGGGCGCGGACCATGCGGCAGGGTTTTGGCAGGGTCAAGGCAAGGTGGGCGCACTCGACTTGATGCCGCAGCAAGGTGCAACAAGCTTGCATTCGACGCGCGGCGCCACTACGTCAATTTTGTGCAAGCGCGAGGATTTGCCATGTCGACCGGACCGAACCGCATTCTCGATGAATTCGCCAAGCTGATGACCGACGCCGCCGGCGCCGCCCAGGGCGTGCGCCGTGAGGTGGAGACCGCCTTCAAGGGGCAGGCCGAGCGCATTCTCAATACGATGGACGTGGTGCAGCGCGAAGAGTTCGAAGCCGCGCGCGAGATGGCCGCCAAAGCGCGGGAAGAGAATACCCGCCTTGCCGCCCGCATCGAGGCGCTCGAGGCGAAGCTTGCAGAACTGGCCGGCGACGCCACACCAGCGACGGCCGCCAAGCCGCGCACAAAAAAATAATCGTTAAACTTTTCCACATAGCCCGATCCTGAAAAGCGCTTTGCCGTGAATCGCTTAACGGCATTGCATGAATCTTTGTGACAGCGGCTTTCCACATGCGAATGACGCAGTGCGAAAAATTGGGCTGTTCACGCGACTCCCGATCAATAGACTGAATTTGTTGCATGATTCGGAGCAGGATCATGCGACCGGGCGGTGGGGTCCGGTCTGGGGTCTTTGCGTCGAGAAGTCGTCTTTGCGCGAAGAAAGTCCTGGCCGTCCGAGTTCTAGACAAGATTGTTCGTTGTGTGTGCCCTCCCGCGGAGCGTGTGGCGGCGCTCGTACAGAACGACAGGAAGCATTCCATGGAACTTCTCGAACTCGAATTCTCCCGCGAAATCCATCCGGTGGATGTTATCGAGCAGGTGGCCCACAACAACGACTGGTCCTTCGAGCGGGCCGGCGACGACGAGATTTCGATCTCGGTTGCCGGAAGCTGGACCGACTATCACGTCTCCTTTTCGTGGATGGAGGATTTCGAGGCGCTGCACCTGGCCTGCGCCTTCGATATCAAGGTGCCGGAGACCCGCACGCTGGAAGTGATGCGGCTCTTGTCGCTGATCAACGAGCAGATGCTGTTTGGCCATTTCGACCTCTGGGAGCAGGAGGGCGCGATCATGTTCCGCCAGTCGCTGCTGCTGGCCGGCGGGGTCGAGCCGTCGAGCCAGCAGGTCGAAGTGTTGCTGTCGTCGGCGCTGGAAGCCTGCGAATGCTATTTCCAGGCATTCCAGTTCGTCGTCTGGTCGGGAACCTCGGCCAAGGATGCCCTGGCCGGTGTGCTGTTCGAGACCTACGGCAACGCCTGAGTCCCCGTTAAGGCAGACAAGACCAAGATGAGTTCGAACACCGAGCGCAAGCCCGAGATCAGTTTTGCCGATTTCGATCGTGTCGACATCCGCGCCGGCACGATCGTCGAGGCCGAGCCGTTTCCCGAGGCGCGCAAGCCCGCGTTCAAGCTGAAGATCGATTTCGGCGCCGGCATCGGTATCAAGAAATCGTCGGCGCAGATCACCAAATACTATACACCGGAGACGCTGATCGGCCGGCAGGTGTTCGCGGTGGTCAATTTCCCGCCGCGCCAGATCGGTCCATTCATGTCGGAAGTGCTCACTCTCGGCTTTCCCGACGAAGAGGGCGCCGTGGTGCTCGGCGCGATCGAGCGTAAGGTGCCGGATGGCGGGCGGTTGTTTTAGGGTCTCGACTGGGGATCGGAATCCCCCGCGAACCGGGATGGATTGATAATCCTTTCGGCAGATGCTTCAGCATGAATTTCATGCCATGTCGTGACAGGAGTGTCGCGCGCGGACATCATCCGCTTTTCCTGTCCGCGTCGACCAATTTCCTTATTCTGTAAAATTTGAACTGTTTGCCTTCGGCGATTAATTCAAGGTTGCCGTGTCGTGGCGGGCTGCGCTCCGGCGCGATTACCAGCAGATAGTCAAAGTCACGGGTCCAATGCGCTGCATACGCCGCCTCGACCGGTGGGGAAGCACCGGCGGCGTAGGCCTCCAGCTCAGACATCGGGATAGGCCCGCCTTGCGGTACGGTCAGGTTTGCCACTTCCGGCCGGGGCCTCACCGGCTGTTTTCCCGGATAGGTGAACAGCGTTGGCATCAGTGCATTGCGTGTGACTACGGCCAACGCGGCAGCATTGTACATTGGATAAAGGAGCAGATTCGTTGGCGGGTCGTCTGGGAGGCCATTCTGGCCGGTAAGGATTCGCGAACCCATTGGAATGGCGTCGAACGCGGTCATAAGGGCACGATATTCGCCGCGGCACGACAATTGGGCCCAGATCGCGATGCCACTGTTTGCAAGCCCGGCGCCAAACGCCAGCGCGACGAGAAGTGTTCCACGCGAGCCTTGCGGACGCTTGATCGTGACGAAGGCTGGCAGGATCAGAACAAGCGCCAGAAGGACGCGCCCGTCGACAAAGGCCGTGTCCGCAACGCGAAACGGCATGACAATGAACAGGCACAAGAGCCCAAAGCCTATCCAGCAGCCGACGCGAGAGACCGCCACCATCCTGTGCTTCACCGCAAGGTAACTGAGAATGACCAGCACCACGGTCACGGCTGAGGAAGTGTATCTGCTGAAGCCGTTGACTTGAACCAGCGCCAACAATTTCGCCGACAGGGCCCATTCGGTTCCTTCGCCACCCACTTTGCCGCCGTAGGCGAGCGCCAGGGCGCCAACTGCGACGACCGGAGCAGCCATTCCGGCAACCAGCAAGATCGTGCGTTTCCAATTCTCAATATGGTCTGGCCAGCGGGAGAGTTCGTACAGCCCCACCACAATGCCATACAGGCCGAGGGCAAATAGGTGAGAGATATACAGAACCACGACGAAGACGGCGTGGATCGCAAGGCGCAGCGGCAAAGGTCTTTCCGCAAGCCAAATCCAAACCGCGATGGACCAAAGAACGATCCCGAGTCCAAATTCAAAATTCACGAATCCGAAAGCGAAAGGCATGGCGTAGAGGAAGAGCGAAGCGACGAAGCCGCTGAGGATCACACGCCCCTGTGCGGCCGCTCCGACGGCCATTGCCCCGCTGACGACCAGCATTTGCGAGACTAGATAGAAAAGCTTTGATGCCAGCTCGATCCCGATCAAGCGCCCAGCGAACGGGACGACGAGATCCATGGCTAGATTAGGGTAGGGTGCCCACGCGGCTTCATAGTAGGGATGGGCTTCGGGCGTACCGGCGCGCATCAGGATCGACATTCTTGCGAGATGATTTGGATAGTCTGCCATAGCGGGTATGTCGACGAGCAGTACGGGCAAGAAAGCCACCACCAGCAGAACTATCAGCAAGGTACCTTCGGGCCTGATGAAATGGCTCGTGTAACTGTTGATTTTTTTGCTGACTGTTGCTTCGAGCATGCCGCAATGTAGGTAGAAATGGTAAATTTTGAGTCGCCGACAATTGCCAAGGATTCTCCATGTCTTTGGGAGGGCGAGATGACGGCGCGGCTCAAGTATGGATGACTACGCAGCCCTGAACTGCGTTGTCACTCTGACTTGGTCATGGCTTCGAAGTCGCACAATACGTCATGCCGAACATCCCTTTGAAACAAGGTGCCGTGGCAGACTAACGGTTGATTGTGCGTCGCCGCGCTTTGTCATTCGTGGCGGTGTGTCAGCTTCGCCCTTGGATAACGAAAAGCACGATCAGGCCGCCAGCTTTCGCGGTGTGCCCAGTGCTTCCTCGACCGTATCGAGGAACATTTCCGCACAGGCCTTCCAGCTGTAGCGCATGGCGCGTTCGCGGGCTTCGGCACGGTCGACGTTGAGCGCGGCGAGTGAGGCCTCGCGCAAATCGTTGGAGACCGCGCCGCCAAAACCATCGCCGACAATGTCGATCGGCCCGGTCACCGGATAGGCGGCAACCGGCGTGCCGCTGGCCAGTGCCTCGATGATGACGTTGCCGAACGTGTCGGTGCGGCTCGGGAAGACGAAGACGTCGGCCGAGGCATAGATCTCGGCCAGTTCGTCGTTGGGGCGATGGCCGAGGAAATGCGCTTGCGGATATTTCGCCTTCAGCCTGGCAAGCTCGGGGCCTTCGCCGACGATCACCTTGCTGCCGGGCAGGTCGAGGTCGAGGAAAGCACCCAGGTTCTTTTCGATGGCGACGCGGCCGACGCAGAGGAAGATCGGGCCGGGGAAGCCGAGGTCCTTCTTCCTGTCCGGGCGGAAATGGTCGGTGTCGACGCCGCGCGTCCATGGCCGCAGCTTGGTGAAGCCGCGCGCGGAAAGGTCGTCGGCGAGCGACTGGGTGGCGACCAGCGTGCCCTGGCCGGAATTATGGAAATCGCGCAGCCAGCGATAGGCCCAGCTTTCCGGCACCGGCAGGCGGGCGCTGAGATATTCGGGAAAGCGCGTGTGATAGCTGGTGGTGAATGGACGGCCGGCATTGCGGCAATAGCGCCGCGCCATGATGCCCAGCGGTCCTTCGGTGACGATGTGGATGTGGTCGGCCTTGCCGGCGTCGATCAGGCGCGCGACATGGCCGGGCGTGGTCAGCGCCAGCCTGATGTCGGGATAGGTCGGCAAGGGCAGGGTGCGAAAGATATTGGGCGTCAGGAAATCCACCGCGACGTCGAAGGACTTCAGCGTCTCGGTGAGCCGCTCCAGCGTGTGGACGACGCCGTTGACCTGCGGGCGCCAGGCATCGGTGACCATCAGTATGCGCATGGCGGCCCTTTGCTTGAAAGGTCGACGGTTGCCTTGAGACGATGCCGGAACGGCGACCAGCCTGCTGCTCTCGCTTCGCTCCAGCGCACCCGGACAGGTACGGGGTCGAAGTGAGGCGGCAAGGCCGAATCAATTGAGGTCGCGCGCTTCATGCGCGCTCTTGATCATGGTTTCATGACGGGCGGATGAAGCCGTTTCCACTTTTCGGAATCGTGCCCGGTTATGCCGGAACCTTGATGATGGCGCGCAGTCCGCCGAGCGGGCTGTCTTCAAGAGTGATGTCTCCGCCATGGGAGCGGGCGATGTCGCGGGCGATCGACAGGCCGAGCCCGGTGCCGCTGGCATCGAGGTTGCGGGCCTCGTCGAGCCGCACGAAAGGCTTGAACACGTCTTCGCGTCGATCGGCGGGAATGCCCGGACCATCGTCATCGATGGTGACCAGCAGCGAGCCGCGGCCATGGGTGGCGTTGACCTCCACCGTCTTGGCATAGCGGAAGGCGTTGCCGATGACGTTGGACATCAGCCGGGCAAAGGCATTGGGCCGCACATGCACATCGTGATCGCCGGCAAGCGTCGTCGACAGCTTACGCTTGCGCAGCCTGGCTTCCTCGTCGAGCTTTTCGAAATAGGCCTCGAGATCGAACCGTCCGGCGTCTTCCGAAGCTTCGCCGCGGGCAAAGGACAGATAGCCTTCGAGCATCGACTGCATGTCGTCGATGTCCTGGTCGAGCGCTGCCTTGGTCTCGGCCTTGCCGCCGGAAAGCGCCAGCTGCAGCTTGAAGCGAGTGAGGATGGTTCTGAGGTCATGGCTGACGCCGGTCAGCATGGCGGTGCGCTGTTCGATCTGGCGTTCGATGCGCTCGCGCATCTGCATGAAGGCAAAGCCGGCGCGGCGAACCTCCTCGGCGCCGCGCGGCCGGAAATCGCGCGGCATCGGCCGGCCCTTGCCAAAGCTTTCGGCGGCTTCGGCAAGCATCAGGATCGGCCGGATCTGGTTGCGCAGGAAGGGAATGGCGATCATCAGCAGCACCAGCGAGGTGCCGACCATCCAGATCAGGAAGATATGGGTGTTCGAGGCATAGGCCTGGCTGCGGCGCACGAAGACGCGCAGCACCTTGCCCTCGAGCTGCACGCGCACCTCGACGATGTTGGAGTTGCCGACCGTGTCGATCCAGAACGGGCGGTTGATCTGGCGGGTGATCTCGGATGAGAGAACATCATCCAAAATCGAGAAAAACGGCTTTGGACCGGGCGCGGGGAGTGGGTCGGGCGGCAAGAGGTCGACCTTCAGCTGCATGCGGTCCTGGGCGATGCGGATGATGTTGGTGTAGTCGGCATCGCGCGGATAGGTCTCGATCAGGTCGATGATGGCGGCGATGTCGCGCACGGTGGCCTGCGACAGGCGCTGCGTCACGGTTGCCCAGTGACGTTCCATGAAGACGAAGGCGACGACCGATTGCAGCAGGATCATCGGCGCGATGACGATGATCAGCGAGCGGGCATAGAGCCGCTTGGGCATATAGAGCGAGACGAGGCGCCAGAAGCGGTTCCAGGCGCGCGGCACCGCCTTCAGCGTCCGCGCGGCGCGTGCGCTCAAGCCGCCATTGCCCGGCTGTTCCAGTTCCGTGGTTGCCATTCGCTCTTTTCGCTTGCCCGCAGCCGTTCAGCCGGCCGCAGGCGGCATTCTATTCCACGCTGAGCCGATACCCAATACCGCGTACGGTCTGGAGCCAGACCGGATTGGACGGATCGCGCTCGATCTTGCGGCGCAGCCGGTTGATCTGGACGTCGATGGTGCGCTCGCCGACTTCCGAATCGTCGCCGACAAGCTCGTGGCGGGGTATCGTCTCGCCCGCTCGCGCGGCGAAGATCGCCAGGATCTCCTGCTCGCGATCGGTCAGCTTCAACGCCTCGCCGCCACGCTTCAATTCGCGCCGGGCGATCTGGAACGTGTAGGGGCCGAAGACCAACTGCTCGACCTTGGGCGTGGTCGCCGGGCCACCGCGGCGCAGGATGTTGTTGATGCGCAGGATCAGCTCGCGCGGATCGAACGGCTTTGGCAGATAGTCGTCGGCGCCAGCCTCCAGCCCTGAGATGCGGCTGTCGGTCTCCGACAGCGCTGTGAGCATCAGGATCGGTACGTTCTTTTCGGCCCGCAGCGACTTGGTCAGGTCGACCCCCGTCTCGCCGGGCATCATGACGTCCAGCACCAGAAGGTCGAAGTCGAGGCCGGCAAGCTTGCGCCTGGCTTCGCCGGCATTGCCGGCAACGGTGACGCGAAAGCCATTTTCGGTCAGATATTGCTTGAGAAGATTGCGGATGCGGGTGTCGTCGTCGACGACAAGCAGATGCGGCGCGTCGTCGTCCGGCGCGGCCGCGTGATCGACCCGTTCAGTGCTCTCCATGGCTTTTCCCTGACATTTTTGCGGACCCAACGTCGATCTGCGCCCTCAGTTCCGGATTGACCATCGCTTCGAGGAACCGTTCCACCAAGGTCCGTTCGGTTACTCCGGAATCCCCCAATGCAGCATGGATGCGGCGCGACTGTGGCCGCGCCAGCGCCAGCGCCAGCGCACGGCCCTTGGCTGTCGGATAAAGTTCGCGCTGGCGGCGGTCGCGCGGACCTTGCAACTGCACGATATGGTCGGTGTCGATCAGTTGCTTGAGCACACGGGCCAGGCTCTGCTTGGTGATCTTCAGCACGTCGAGCAGTTCGGCGACCGTCAGGCCCGGCCTGCGGTTGACGAAATGCAGCACCCGGTGGTGGGCCCGGCCGAAGCCGTAATCGGCCAGGATCTGGTCCGGATCGGAGGTGAAGTCGCGATAGGCAAAGAAGAGCAGCTCGATGATGGCGAAGTCGATGCCGTCCTCGACCGACATTGCGGTCCTGATCGGTTTTCCGGCGGCTGGGCTTCGATCCGTCATTATTTCTCCGTGGGAAAGAGAGATTATGTCAGTACTATTGACGTAATTTCCCTGCAATGGTAATTTTTGACAAGCTTTTGGGCGGATTGCGAACGAAAAGGCAAGGGAAGGCGGTTTTTCCGGAATTTCCTAAGTTTGCCAGAGCGCAATTATCCGCCTACGCTCCACCATAAAAGCCGCTTTGGGCGGCCGACACGAAACACACAACGATACAACTATCCGGGCTGCCGCCCGTGGGAGGTTACCATGGCATCCGTTCCCTTCGATCAACTCGATGGCTTCATCTGGATGAACGGCGAATTCGTCCAATGGGGTGACGCCAAGATCCATGTGCTGACGCACGGGCTGCATTACGCCAGCGCTGTTTTCGAGGGAGAGCGCGCCTATGGCGGCGAGATCTTCAAGCTCAACGAACACACCGAGCGCCTGCATGAATCGGCACGCCTGCTCGGTTTCAAGATCCCCTATTCGGTGGCCGAGCTCAACGACGCCTCTTCCACGCTTCTCAAGAAGCAGGGTTTCCAGGACGCCTATGTCCGGCCGATCGCCTGGCGCGGCAGTGAGCAGATGGGCGTCTCGGCGCAGAACAACCGCATCAACTGCGCCATCGCCATCTGGCAATGGCCAAGCTATTTCGATCCTGCGCAGAAGCTGAAAGGCATCCGTCTCGATGTGGCGGAATGGCGCCGGCCCGACCCGCGCACCGCGCCTTCCAAGTCGAAGGCCGCCGGGCTCTACATGATCTGCACCATGTCCAAGCACGCCGCCGAGGCCAAGGGCTATGCCGACGCCATGATGCTCGACTGGCGTGGCCAGGTCGCCGAAGCGACCGGAGCCAACATCTTCTTCGTCAAGGACGGCAAGATCCACACACCCAAGCCCGACTGCTTCCTCGACGGCATCACCCGCCGCACGGTCATCGGGCTGGCCAAGGATCGCGGCCTGGAGGTAATTGAACGCGCCATCCTGCCGGAAGAGCTGGAAAGCTTCGAGCAGTGCTTCCTGACCGGGACGGCAGCGGAAGTGACGCCGGTTTCGGAGATCGGGCCTTACCGATTCGAGGTCGGCGAAATAGCCAAGAATCTTATGAATGACTATTCTGCGGCCGTTCAGCCCAAGCACGCGATCGCCGCAGAATAACGAAAGCCACAGCTTTTTTAGGAAGTAGGGGCGGTTTTCGGGCCGCCCCTTTTATTTCAGCGTTTCTGCATTTGACTTTCGTCCAATTCGGCGTCTCATGATGGTGTCGGCCCGGGAGGCTGATAGCTATGGAGGGACTAATCATATGGACATGAACACGCTTCTTCCGATCATCATACAGGTGATTACTGGCATCATCGGTGGTCAGGCGGTCGGTGCGGCGCTCAAGACGGCGGCGATGGGTCAGCTTCCCAAAATCCTGGGCGGAGCCATTGGCGGCGTCGGTGGTGCGGCGATCCTCGGCAGCCTGCTGGGTGGCGGTGCGGTCGATCCGGCGGCTGCGGCAGCAGCAACGAGCGGTCTCGGCAGCGCGCTGAACCTGCAGAACATCGTCGGCGGCGCCGGCGGCGGCGCGATCCTGACCGCCATTCTCGGCGCGGTCATGGGCGCCATGAAGAAGTAAGCAGGCCGTTTCGGTCTTTTCAAATGGGCGGCTTCGGCCGCCCATTTCCGTTTTGGGGCTACTGACTGTTCGTCTTTCGAGGGTGGACGCCCTTTGTCGGCACCTCTACATCACCCGTGAACATCGAAAGGACGATCATGGGTCAGCTCAATGCCGGCATCGTGCCGGTCACACCGTTCCAGCAGAATTGCACCATCCTGTTCGACATGGATGACAAGCATGGCGTCGTCGTCGATCCGGGCGGCGATATCGACAAGGTACTGGCGGTGCTGAAGGACAATGCGATCTCAGCCGGAGCTATCTGGATAACGCATGGCCACATCGACCATGCCGGCGGTGCAATGGAGTTGAAGGAGGCGCTCGGCGTCGAGATCATCGGTCCGCATGAGGCCGACAAGTCGCTGCTCGACAATCTGGAAAACCAGGGCAAGCGCTACGGCATCGCCGGAGCGCGCAACTGCGTGCCCGACCGGTTCCTGGCCGAAGGCGAGACCGTGTCGTTCGGCGGCCATGTGTTCGAGGTGCTGCACTGCCCCGGCCATGCGCCCGGTCACGTCGTCTACTACAACCGCGCAGCCAAGTTCGCCCATGTCGGCGACGTGCTGTTCCGCGGCTCGGTCGGCCGCACCGACCTGCCGGGCGGCGACCACGCGGCGCTGATCGCTTCGATCAAGGACAAGCTCCTGCCGCTCGGCGACGACATCGGCTTCATCTGTGGCCACGGTCCCGGCGGACGTTTTGGCGAGGAGAGGCGGACCAATCCTTTTTTGACTTGAACCAGGCTCGGAACCGTAGCTGTTTTTCATCAGCCTCAAGCAGACCGTTGACATTGTAGAGACCACAACAAAAAAGCGCTGGCCTTGCGGTCAGCGCTTTTCTGTTTTGGGGCAGGGAAGCCCTTGGTTAGTTGGCAGTGCAGAAATGCTGTTCGCCGTCATTGCCGGTGAACGTGCCGGTACGGGAATTGAAGCTGCGGTAGCGGTCCGAGCAATATTCGTACCAGTCACGCGTCCACGGTTCGGCATAACGATTGGCGTAGACCACCCGCGGCTCCGCATAATAGCGGCGGACCGGGGCCGGGCGCACCACGACGTCACGATCGTAGTAACCGTCATCGTAGTAGCGGTCAGCGTCGGGCGGCGGGCGGTCATTGGCCAATGCGCCACCGATCAGCGCCCCGGCCGCGAGGCCGAGCACGCCCGCGGCAATGGCATCGCCATTGCTATGATGGCCATGATGACGGCGCCAGTCGCGCGCATTGGCGGCGGGCAAGGCCGTGAGCGTGGTGGCGGCCACGGCAGCGGCCAGGACGGCGGTTTTGAAAATTCGGTTCATGTCGGTCTCCTTCGTTCCGGCCCGTGCAGTTTCGGGGATGCGGTCCGGCTTTACCGAAGACTAATATGCGACCGTGGCTGAACGGGGGCTGAACGGATTTTAACGTGTTTATTCAAAACGGTCGTCAAAAATCACAGGCTCTCAAGGGAGCGATCTGCCCGGGAGCGCCGGTTCGAAGCCGGCTCAGCCGACCGACAGGTTGACGGCCTTGGGACCCTTGCCGCGCTTATCCGGCTCGGTATCGAACGACACTTTCTGCCCATCCTCGAGGCCGGGAAGACCGGACGCCTGCACAGCTGAAATATGGACGAAAACATCCTTCGCGCCATCATCGGGCGTGATGAAGCCGAAGCCCTTGGCATGATTGAAGAATTTGACGGTGCCGGTCTGCGGCATGGGAAGCTCCTTTGTCCCATAAACTCCAGTCTCGGGCCGGCAAATGCCCGAGTGGAAATTTGTCCTTTATTTTAGCGTCATCGGCAAGAGAAAGTTTTGCGGGCGTCTAAAGCACGTTGCGGCATGCTTCGGGTCTTTGTTTTTATGCAAGTCGTTGCCCAGAACCCGGCCGCTTGGGCGACATCACTGGCCCGCGCCTTCGATAAGGAAAAGGCGCGACGAAGATCGCCGCGCCTTTCAAAATTCAGATCCCTCTCCAGGCCAGGTGCAGGCATGGAGCCTCCGTCGCACGTCTGAGTGACATGCGGCGCGCCGATGGCTCAGGCTGCGCGGAGGTTGACGGCCTTGGGGCCCTTGCCCATGCGGTCCGGCTCGACGTCGAAGGTGACCTTCTGGCCGTCAACGAGCGTGCGCAAGCCGGAAGCTTCGATCGCGGAGATATGGACGAACACATCCTTGGCGCCACCATCGGGCGTGATGAAACCGAAGCCTTTGGTCGCGTTGAAGAATTTAACGGTGCCGGTCTGGGCCATTGGGGAAACTCCTTCACCCGTTCAGTCTTTGGTGGTCCCGCCCGCCGCCTGGCGCAAAGGGCAGTTCCCGGTGGTTGCTTCGGCAGTCATGCATTGGCGCATGGTCAAACCCCCCGCCGAAAACGGGGCCGTCAGAGATTCACAGTATCGGGGAAAGGTCGTCCAAAACGTTCCGCTCTCCGGGTCGCAAATGCCCGAACACGGAATTTATCGCACGGAAACGTGATGGTTGCAAGATACCGCCGCGGGCCGCCGTACTGGCGCGTCCCGACGCATCAATCGACTGACCTGAGCATCGATGGGCTCGGCATAGGCTTGCTTGCCGGCCGGGTCATCGGCCAGAACCGGGCCACGAATGGGCCAGATGACGAGGTGGCCGAGGAGGTCGACGCCGCCTACAGCCCCAGCGCGTTTCCGACTGAAAGGGCTGCAAACGGGGGTTGCATTTGGCAAGGGAATGGCGAGGATCGGCAACCGGGGACGCGATCGTGGGAGATCATCATGAAATATCTGGCGGCAATCTTTTCGCGGCAGGGTTTTGTCATCCTGTTGCTGTCGGCACTTCTTGCCGCCTGCACCGTCGTCGTCGATGACGGACCAGGGCCGCGTCCGCGTCCGCCCCGGCCGGAACCGCAATATTGCAGCAAGCAGTACGAGCCGGTCTGTGCCCGGCGCGGCGGCGATCGCCAGACCTTCGCCAATGCCTGTCTTGCCGACCGGGCCGGCTACCGCATCGTGCGCGACGGTCCGTGCCGCGACGGTGGCGGCGGTGGCGGCGGCGGCGGTGGTGAAGAGCAGACGTTCTGCACCCGCGAATATGCGCCGGTGTGCGCGCGCCGGCATGGCGAAATGCGCACCTTCCCCAATTCCTGCGAAGCCCGTGCCGCGGACTATCGCGTCGTTGGCGACGGGCCGTGCTGAGAACGCTGCGCCTCGTTGAGGACGACAATCATCAAGCCGTCGGTTTCACCGGCGACAGTCGGCGACGAACTCGGACGCGGGCATGGGTCTGGCAAACAGCCGGCCCTGGCCGTAGTCGACGTCGCGCGCCGCGAGGTAGTCGGCCTGCGCCTGCGTTTCCCCGTCTTCGGGCAATGATCTTCAGCTTTAGTGTCTTGGCCATGTCGATGATATGCGCGGTGACGGAATTGGTGGCGGAATTCGTGCTGATCGTATCGATGAACGATTTGTCGATTATGAGCGCATCGAGCGGCAGCCCCTCGAGATAGGACAGGCTGGAGTAGCCGGTGCCGAAGTCGTCGATTGCCACTGCGTGGCCAAGTTCGCGGGCACGAACGAGCGTTGAGCGGGCCGAGTTGATATCGATGAACGCGCGCTCCGTGGCCTCGAGCCAGATTTGCTGGGGCCGGATCGCGGTGTGCTGATTTGATCTTTCCGCACCGACGAAAGGATGAGACAGCAAGCGAAGCCTTGAACCTGCGGCGCCGATGGCCTAGATCGCCACAGGCGGATAAAACACGGTAGGTTTCCCATCAACAGAGATCAAAGACGAGCGGCGGGTGCGGGAGCCAGGTCTGGCGCAGGCGGACAGCCGCCGCTGGGCCTCGACCAGTATGTGCAGCAGGCGTTGCAACTGCATCAGGCCGGGCGCCGGCAAGAGGCTGAGACGATCTACCGGCAGGTGCTGGCGCGTCAGCCCAAGCACGCGGCCGCGGCGCATTTCCTGGGACTGCTGCTCCACCAGACCGGGCGCAGCGAAGAAGGGCTGGATCTCATCGAACGGTCGGTGAGCCTGCAGCCGACGAATCCCGATTTCCTCAACAATTTCGGTACGGTGATGCGCGACCTCGGCCGCCCTGCTGCGGCCATCGATTTCTTTCGCGGCGCAGTAGATCTGCGGCCGGACCAACTCGCGGCGCGCGACAATCTCGGCTCATCGCTGAAACAGGTCGGCCAGTTCGAAGAGGCCGAAGAGATTTATCGCGGCACGGTTGCACGCAACCCATTTCATGTGCGCGCCCGCATCGGGCTTGCCGAAACCCTGCAGGAAGCCGGGCGGCTGGATGAGGCGCTGGCTGCCTTCCGCGAAGCGCTGGCGATCCGACCCAAGGATGCCGACCTGCTGCACGGGCTCGGCGTCGGGTTGATGGAAAAGGGCAAGCTCGACGAGGCGGCCGACCTGTTCCGGCAGGCGTTGGCGATCAACCCCGCCATGGCCACAGCCTGGCTGATGCTGACGCAGGTCAAGCGCCAGAAGGAGCGCGACAGCGAGCTTGGGGGCATGGAAGCCCAGCATACCAAGGCGCCGCAGGACAGCCTGGCGCGCATGCAGCTGTCCTTCGGACTCGGCAAGGCGAATGACGATCTCAAGGATTATGGCCGGGCCTTCGACTATTTCGCCGAGGGCAATGCGATCCGCCGCAAAGGCATCGACTACGACCAGGCCAGGACGCGGGCCGAGTTCGAGGCGATGAAGGCCACCTTCGATGCCGGCTTCTTCGAGAAGCACAGTCCCAGCTCAATCAGCGACGACACGCCGATCTTCATTGTCGGCATGCCGCGTTCGGGCACGACGCTGGTCGAGCAGATCATTGCCAGCCATCCGCAGGTCTATGGCGCAGGCGAGCTCAGCATATTGAAGAAGGCGGTCGGCAGGCAGTTCCCGGCGACTATGCCGGGTGGCTTCCCATGGGGCGTATCGGATACGGGCGATTCGGATTTTGCCGAGGCAGGCCAAGCCTATCTCGACATGCTCCATGCCCGCTATCCGAACATGCGCCACGTCACCGACAAAATGCCGGGCAACTTCCTGCTTGTCGGCTTCATCCACATGATGATGCCCAAGGCCAGGATCATCCACTGCGCGCGCGATGCGGCGGCCACCTGCCTGTCGATCTACAAGGTGCATTTCCGCGGTGACAGCCATCGCTATGGCTACGATCTCGGCGAGCTCGCCGACTTCCACAATCTCTACACCGACATCATGAAGCATTGGCACACGGTGCTGCCAGGCGTCGTGCACGATGTACGCTACGAGGATTTTGTCGCCGACCAGGAAGGCCAGACGCGGGCATTGATCGCCCATCTCGGCCTGCCCTGGGACGACGCGGCACTATCGTTCCACGAGACCGACCGACCGGTGCGCACGGCTTCAGCCGCACAGGTGCGCCAGCCGATGTATCAGGGGTCGGTCGATCTATGGAAGCGCTATGGTGACCGGCTGAAGCCGCTTCTGGACAGGCTGGATTAGCGCAACGCTCTCTAGCTGATCGTGGCCTTAGAGATTGGCCTAAGCACCCGCGTCGTCATCCTAAGGCCTTCGCGACGGAGCTTTGCTCCTGCTTCGTCCTAGGATGACGAAGCTGAGGGGCTTCTGCCAATCTGCTACCGGCTGCTCAAAGCTCTATGAATGGCTTGAAGCCACCGAAGATCATGCGCTTCCCGTCGAACGGCATGTCCGCCCAATCGGCCTTCAGGCGCGGATCTGCCATCACTTTGGCCATGACGGCATCGCGGCTCTCCCGCGACTCATAGACGGCCCAGGCGAAGACGACGATCTCGTCGTCCTTGGCCTGCACGGCGCGCGGGAACGAAGTGACCTCGCCATAGGGCACGTCGTCGCCGATGCATTCGACATAGGCGAGCGCGCCGTGTTCCTTCCATATAGGGCCTGCGAGATTGGCCAGCCTCTTGTAGTCATCGAGATTTGCCTTGGGCACGGCAAGCACGAAGCCATCGACATAGGACATTGTGGGTCTCCTCCTGGAAGTTCACAATCCCTCACCGACGCCAGCCGGTGAGGGACTTCGCCATTGGCGATAGATCAGGCTTTCTTGACCGGCGCATTCATCGCCCATTCGACGCCGAACGGGTCGCGCATATTGCCCCACTGGTCACCCCAGAACATGATCTGGAGCGGCACGGCGACTTCGCAGCCGGCATCGACGGCGCGCTTCCACCAGGCTTCGATGTCGTCGCTGCCGAGGTGAAGCTGCATGGTGTAACCCTGCGGCTTGACGGCAGGCATGCCGTTTTCGGGATAGAAGTCGGAGAGCATCAGCGTCGAGCCGTTGATGTGGAGGTGGATGTGCATGGTGCGGCCTTTTTCGTCCGCCGGATAGGCAAAGACCTGCTCGGCACCAAAGGCCTTCTTGTAGAATTCGGCAGCCTTGAAGGCGCCATCCAGCTGCAGATAGGGGGTCAATCCGCCGAGCACTTTGGCCGCGGGCTGAACGGGGGTCTGATCGGTCATCTGTTGTTCCTCTTTGCGTTTGGCCTTGCGAGCCAAAGGACGGATGAGGTGCCGGCGTTCCTACATGGCCGGCAGATTTTTTTGGCCGACCGGCCCTGGACAGGCCACGCAGCCGCAGTTGGACGAGAGGCGTGAAACGAACTTGCGTCGACCGCGCCCAATCAGAGCGCAATTCTCTCGGCTCGCAGGCTAGAACAGATGGATCAGGCGAACGCCTCTTCAAATCCTGGGACGACAATGATCCTCTACTATCAGACCCACTCACCCTTCGCGCGCAAGGCGCTCGTCTTCGCCCACGAGGTTGGCATTGCCGATCGGCTGGAGGTCATTCATCACGAGACCAGTCCGACTTTGCGCAATGCCCACGTCTACGCCGAAAACCCGCTCGGCAAAGTGCCGGTGCTGTTGCGGCCCGACGCGTCGCCGATCTTCGATTCCGATGTCATCTGCGCCTATCTCGACACGCTGCATGACGGTCGCAAGCTGGTGCCGCACGACGGCGAGGCGCGCTGGCAGGCATTGCGGTTGCAGGCGGTCGCCCAGGGCCTGGCGCAGACGGGTATAGCCTTGCGCTGGGAGACGGAAAGGAGACCCGAAAAGTTGCGCTATGGTGCTCTCGCCGACGGATACCGGGAAAAGATCGAGGCGAGCTACGACTGGATCGAGAGCACGCTGGACGACGAGGCGCCGCTCCATATCGGCCACATTGCCTTGGCCACCACGCTGTCCTGGATGGCGTTCCGTCACCTTCCGCCTTTTCGCTCACGGGCACTGCTGACGCGCTGGTTCGAGGCTTTCGAAAAACGCGTATCGATGCAGGCGACGCCGCTTTCGGGCGATACGCATGACTGACTGGCGCCCCGCGAGGTCAGGGGCGGCGGCCGTTTTGCGCATCGAAGACGTCCGGAAACCCGATATCCTTGCGCAGCGAGGCAGGCAGTGAACGCAGGACGCGTTCGCTGCGGTGACGAGCGCGCGCTGCAGCATACCGGGTTGCGATGCGACCGATGGACGAAAGAACCGACATGATAATTCTCCCTGGGTTGGGCCGGCATCATCGTGTCGGCATCCCAAGGACGCGACGGGCTGAGGCTATCCGACAGACCGCCGAGATTTTTTTATCGCTAGCTCCGCAGCCTGCTTGAAGCGGGTTGTTGCTAACGCGATTACTTCAGGCCGCGGTTGTAGACGTTCGATTGTTTCAAGATCGGCCTTCTTCGCCTCTCCCTCTACGGCGAGGTCGTAGCTCGCCTGCATATTCATCCAGAACTGCGGCGTGGTTCCGAAGAACTTCGCAAGGCGCAAAGCGGTGTCGGGCGTTACCGGTGTCGTCTCGCTGGCCAGGCGCTCGATGCGTGTGCGGGGCACATGCAGCTTTTTGGCCAGCGTGTAAGGCTTCAGATTGAGCGGCACGAGATATTCCTCACGGAGAATTTCTCCGGGATGGATAGGTGGGTTGATGTTCAGCATTTTGAACCCTCTTCAATGATAGTCGGTGATTTCAACATCCTCCGCTTGCCCTTCCACCCACCGAAAGCAGACGCGGAATTGATCGTTGATGCGGATCGAATGCTGGCCCGCACGGTTACCTTTCAGCGGCTCAAGCCTGTTGCCGGGAGGTCTTCAGATCCGACAGTTCGGCGGCGTTGTCGATCATGAACAGCTTCCGCTGGGCTGAGCGGACAAGGTCCGATGGGAAGCCCTTCGGAGCCTTGCCGTTCGAAACGGCTTCGCTGGTCTTGTCTTTGAAGGAGCGTATCATCTTGCCGACCCGAGTGGCGTACCATGGCATGATACGCTTCGGAAGTCAAGAAGACGTCTCGTAACATGATACGAAACTCCGGCCTGCGCTCGACAGGCCGGAACTTCATCGGCAGTTTTGTTCACCGATTAGCCAGCGCCCTCCGCCACCGAGCGGAAGAAATCCTCTGGGTCTTCGACTTCGGTCAGCCGCCGTTTCTCGATCAGCCAGAAGCGGTTGCCGATGGCGCGGATGAAGGAGCGGTCGTGCGAGGCGAGCACACAGCTTGCCTGATGTGCCAGCAGTTCCGCTTCCAGGGCTTCCTGGCCGTCGATGTCGAGATGGTTGGTCGGCTCGTCCAGCAGATAGAAGTTGGGATTGGCGAGCCTCAGCGCCAGCATCATCAGCCGCGCCTTCTGGCCGCCGGACAGCGCACCGATCTTTTTCTCCTGCATCTCGATGACCACGCCGGCGCCTGCCAGCAGCGAGCGGGCACGCTGCTCGCCGACATCGTAGCGGCGCGAGACCAGCATCAGCGGCGTGTCGTCGCCGCTGATGCCCGACAGCGCCTGGTCGCTGTAGCCTAGCACCGTCGACGGCGTCACCTTCACATTCGGCACCGTGTCCGGTTCGACAATGGCATTGCGGATCAGGGTGACGAAGCGCGACTTGCCGACGCCGTTGCGGCCGAGCAGCACGATGCGGTCGCCCTGGCAGATATGGCGCTTGCCGGTTCGAAACAGCGGGGTGCCGTCGGGTGTTTCCACAGCCGCGTCGTCGAGCGTGATCAGCACCTTGGCGTGGGTGCCGCGATTGGCCAGTTTTATGGCACCCGCCGACTTTTCGCGGTGCGCCGGTACGGCCGCTTCTTCCAGTTTTTCGGCCCGCAGGTTGAGCTGCTTGGTCTTCACCGTCAAAAGGTCGCTGCCCGAATTGATGCCGATGTTGTTGAGCTTGGCCGCCTGCCGGCGCAATTGCTGCGCCACCTTCATGTCGCGCTGGAACTTGCGCTCGGTCGAAGCATCGACCTCGTCGAGCGCCTGCCTGGCGCGGGAGTAGGGCAGGGCAAACACCGGCGACTGTTCCGGGCGCAGGAATAGGGTCCGGTTGGTGGTGGCGTCGAGGAAGGCGCGGTCGTGGCTGGCGATGACGACGGGCACCTCGCGCGGCAGCGTGTTCAGCCAGGTTTCGAGCTGGCTGATGCGGACAAGGTCGAGATGGTTGGTCGGCTCGTCGAGCAACAGCACGTCCGGATCGGTGACCCAGACGCGTGCGATTAGCGCAAGCCTCTGCCAGCCGCCACTCAGCGCCTGCATTGGCCGCTCGCGCATCGGCTCGGGCACGTCGAGTGAATCCAGAACCACGTCGACACGCCACATCTCGCTTTCGGCCTGCTCGGACCGCAAGGCATCCGCCACCACCTGCCGGAACGTACGGGTGAGAAGGACCGGGGCAACCGACTGTTCGACATGACCGACGCGCAGGCCGCGCGTGCGGGTGATGTCACCGGAGGTCGGCTCCATCCCGCCGGTCAGGCATTTCAGCAAAGTCGACTTGCCGCGGCCATTGGCGGCGACAATGCCGAGCCGGTCGCCGGTGCCGATGGTGAGGTCGAGATTGGCAAACAGCGGCGCACTCATGGTGACGCCGAGGGATTTGAGGCTGATCAGGGCCATTTGATTTCTCTGGTCTTGCCGGAGGAAAAGTCCGGTTCAATGCACTTTGACGGTGCGCAGGCTGGCCATCAGGCTCGGCGTTGCAACACCACGAAGGGCAGACCAAAAAATCGAAGCGGGAAAAACCCGGACCGTCCCTGGTCAGCCCTGCAAGCAAGCTCGCAGGGCAGAAATCGGGCCACGCTGACGATGGTGACGATGAAACGTAAACACGTGAGCCCTCCTTTCAAGACGTTCGAGTGTGGGGAGCGATTACACCAAAGGCGGGGCTGGTGGCAAGTGGGTCGGCGGAATGCGGCGGCGGCGGAGCGCTTCCCTTCCCCTTCTGGGAGAAGGGGAAGGCGCTACTTTCCCGGCCTACCCGTCTTACCCGGCCGGCGCTTTTCCCGACGGGCGTCGGCGGGGTCTTCGTAGGAGCCAATGCCTGTTCGCTGGCGAACAACTGGCTTGGCGGATTCGTCCCCCACGAGGGGGGAGATTGGCTGCGGCTTGGCCGGCACTTTTCCTTCGATCGGTTTTTCCGTCCGCCGCACCGTCATCTCGTCCAGCGAGTTCTTCTTGAACAGCGGCTTTGTGGCGTCCCCGGGAATGCCGAAATCGGAACCATGTGCCTCGGATGCCGACTGTTTCTTGAACAGCGAGCGCGACACCGCGCCGGCCGGCGTCGGCATGTCGGTACCTGGACCCATGTCGTCGATCGAGGGTTTCGAAAACAGCGGCTTTTTCACCGGCACAGTGCCATCGGCGCCCATCTCGTCGAGATCAGGCTTGCGGAAGAGGTTGGGCCGGGCAGCCTTGGCTGCCTCTTCGGCGGCACGCGCTGCGTCGAGCTTGCGAAAACGCTCCTGTTCCTCTGCTGTACGATGTTTGGCCACGCCCTTGTTGTGCTTGCCCTTTTCGCGGCCGGAGGCCGGGCTTTCCATGTCGGCGTATTTGGCCAGCGGGTCTTCGGAGATGGACAGTTCCATCTCACGCAGGCGCTTGATCTCGTCGCGGATGCGGGCCGCCTTCTCGAAGTCGAGATTGGCCGCGGCATCGCGCATCTGCTTTTCCATCGCGTCGAGATGGGCCTTGAGGTTGTTGCCCATCATGGCGCCGGCACCGTCGGTGAACTGCGAGATATCGGCGCGGACGTGGTCCTTCTCGTAGACCGAATCGAGAATGTCGGAGATGCGCGACTTGACCGATTCCGGTGTGATGCCGTTGGCCGCGTTCCACTCCATCTGCTTTTCGCGGCGACGGTTGGTTTCGGCCATCGCCCGTTCCATCGAGCCGGTCACCTGGTCGGCATAGAGGATGACCTTGCCGTCGACGTTTCTGGCGGCGCGCCCGATGGTCTGGATCAGCGAGGTTTCCGATCGCAGGAAACCTTCCTTGTCGGCGTCGAGAATGGCGACGAAGCCGCATTCGGGAATGTCGAGGCCTTCGCGCAGAAGATTGATCCCGACCAGCACGTCGAAGGCGCCGAGGCGCAGATCGCGCAGGATCTCGATGCGCTCCAGCGTATCGATGTCGGAGTGCATGTAGCGGACGCGGATGCCCTGCTCATGCAGATACTCGGTCAAATCCTCGGCCATGCGCTTGGTCAGCACGGTGACCAAGGTGCGGTAGCCGGCCTTGGTGGTATCGCGAATCTCGCCGACGACATCGTCGACCTGGCTCTTGGCCGGGCGGACCTCGACCGGCGGATCGATCAGGCCGGTCGGACGGATGACCTGCTCGGCGAAGACGCCGCCGGCCTGTTCCATCTCCCAGGCGCCAGGGGTCGCCGAGACCGCGACCGAAAGCGGACGCATGGCATCCCACTCCTCGAAGCGCAGCGGCCGGTTGTCCATGCAGGACGGCAGACGGAAGCCGTATTCGGCCAGCGTCGCCTTGCGGCGAAAGTCGCCGCGATACATGCCGCCGATCTGCGGCACGGTGACATGGCTTTCGTCGATGAAGACCAGTGCGTTGTCAGGGATGTACTCAAACAGCGTCGGCGGCGGATCGCCCGGCTGGCGGCCGGTGAGATAGCGCGAATAGTTCTCGATGCCGGCGCACGAGCCGGTGGCTTCCAGCATTTCGAGGTCGAAGCGGCAGCGCTGTTCCAGCCGCTGTGCCTCAAGCAGGCGGCCGGCCCGCTCCAGTTCGACCAGCCGGTGCTTGAGCTCTTCCTTGATCGACTTGATCGCCTGGTTCAGCGTCGGGCGCGGCGTCACATAGTGCGAATTGGCGTAGATCTTGACGCTTTTCAGCTCGCCGGTCTTCTGGCCGGTCAGCGGGTCGAATTCGGTGATCTGCTCGATCTCGTCGCCGAACATCGAGATGCGCCAGGCGCGGTCTTCCAGGTGGGCCGGGAAGATTTCGATGGTGTCGCCGCGCACGCGGAACGAGCCGCGGACAAAGTTGATGTCCTGCCGCTTGTACTGCTGGGCGACGAGATCGGCGAGCAGCGCGCGCTGGTCGAGCCGGTCGCCGATCTGCATCTGGAAGGTCATCGCCGTATAGGTTTCGACCGAGCCGATACCGTAGATGCAGGACACCGAGGCGACGATGATGACGTCGTCGCGCTCAAGCAGCGAACGCGTCGCCGAGTGGCGCATGCGGTCGATCTGCTCGTTGATCGAGGATTCCTTCTCGATGAAAGTGTCGGTGCGCGGGACGTAGGCTTCCGGCTGGTAATAATCGTAGTAAGAGACGAAATACTCAACGGCGTTTTCCGGGAAGAATTTCTTGAACTCGGAATAGAGCTGCGCGGCAAGCGTCTTGTTCGGCGCCAAGATCAAGGCAGGGCGCTGCGTCTCCTCGATCACCTTGGCCATGGTGAAGGTTTTTCCTGAGCCGGTGACGCCGAGCAGCACCTGGGTGCGGTCGTGGTTATCGACGCCTTCGACCAGATCCTTGATCGCGGTCGGCTGGTCGCCGGCCGGCTCGAACTCCGACACCATCTTGATGGCGATGCCGCCTTCGGATTTTTCGGGGCGGGCAGGGCGGTGCGGCGTCCACAGCACGCCGTCCTTGTGCAGCGGATTGCCGGATTCGATCAGCGCCGACAGTGCCGCCACCGTCGCGGTGACGCTGCCCGAGGCCATGGTCTCGGCGTCCTCCAGCGAGATGTCGAGGCCGGCGACCGGATTGAGGCCGGCTGCCGTGCGCTCCCTGGCTGACGCCGCGCCACCCATCGAGGTGCCGCGCGAACTGCGCCCCGGCGAGCTTGAGCGCTCGGGTATCTTCTTCGACGGCTTCGGCGATTTGCCGCCGTCACCCTTGGCGACAAGACGTCCTTCGTTTTCGGCTTCCTGCTCGATCTGCTCGGCCCAATCCGCGATCGAACCGGTCAGCGGCGTGCCAGAGAGCTCCGGCTGCGGCATCTCGGCGACGC
>NZ_RZRO01000159.1:0-9248 GCF_003997975.1 Mesorhizobium sp. M7A.F.Ca.US.005.03.1.1 | reverse complement strand
TCAAGACCTATGCCCGGCAGATGGTGGCGAATGCCAGAAAGCTGGCCGCGACGCTTGGCGAGCGCGGATTCGACATTGTCTCCGGCGGAACCGATACGCATCTGCTGCTGGTCGACCTGCGCGGCAAGGGCCTGTCCGGCAAGGACGCGGAGGAGGCGTTGGGCAGGGCAGGGCTGACCTGCAACAAGAACGGCATTCCTTTCGATCCGGCGCCGCCTGCCGTCACCTCCGGTATACGGCTGGGCACACCGGCCGCCACCACGCGCGGTTTCGGCGAGGGCGAGTTTGCCCGTGTCGGCAATCTCATAGCCGACGTGCTGGATGCGGTCGGAACGCAATGGGGCGCCGAACAGGAGAAGGCGGCTCGGCGGTCGGTCGAGGAGCTTTGCGAGGCATTCCCGATCTACGAGCCCAGACCCGGTTGACCATCCGGGGAGCGCGCCACAGGCAGATACATGGCTGCCGCGGACAGGGCATTAGCCACAGATATGATTTTGCGTAGCAGCGCCATTCGTGACGAGTTGCGCCTGTCCTAACGTCATCGCGAAATCACCGCATACATCCACCGCCAAGTTTGTCGTTCGAGCCATTTTGCAAGCAATTTCCGTCGATTGACGGAAGTGGCGCCTTCGGCTGCGGACGGCAGGAGGAGCTTGGATCCATGGGTGCGGCGTTTTCCGGGGAGCGGGTTGCCAGCCTCGAAAGATACCCTGGCTTTTTTTGATCTTTTGAATGGAGAGGAAAATGAACATTAAGAGCCTTCTTTTCGGCTCAGCTGCGGCTCTGATCGCAGTTTCCGGTGGGCGCGCCGCCGACGCCGTCGTTGTTGCCGAGCCGGAACCCGCTGAATACGTCAAGATCTGCGACGTCTACGGCGCTGGTTACTTCTACATCCCCGGCACCGAAACCTGCCTGCGCATCGGCGGCTATGTCCGCTACGACGTCGGCGTGGGTGATGCCGGTTCGTTCGATGGCGTCAATCACGTTCCTGACAGCATGGGCGAAGACGACCACTCGACCTACTGGAAGAATGCCCGCTTCAACCTGAAGACCTGGACCGGCCAGGAAACCGAACTCGGCACGTTGAAGACCTACACCGAGACCCGCTTCAACTTCGGCAACAGCTTCGGCGACTATGCCAACCAGGCCACGACCAACGACAGCCGCAACAACTGGCAGGCCCGCAACACGGGCATTACGCTGAACTTCGCCTGGATCCAGATCGGTGGTCTGCGCGTCGGTAAGGACGACCCGGCCTTCGACACCTTCATCGGTTACGCCGGCAACGTCATCAACGACACGATCGTCCCCTATGGCGGCTTCGACAGCAACGTCGTCCAGTACTACTTCGACCTCGGCAACGGTTTGTCGGGCGTGGTTTCCCTCGAAGAAGGTAGCGGCAGCGCTGGCCCGACCGGCGTCCCGCCTTTCGCGTACATCAGTTCGGGTTACGACACGATCGACAGCTATGTCCCGCATGTCGTCGGCGGCGTGAAGTACACGCAGGGCTGGGGCGCGATCACGGGCGTCGCTGCTTATGACAGCACCTTCGAAGAATATGCCGGCAAGGTTCGCTTGGACGTGAACGCTTCGAGCGCTCTGTCTCTGTTCTTGATGGCCGGTTACGGCACCGACAAGAACATCGACCGCAACTTCTATAAGCAGTGGGGCGGCAACTGGGCAGTCTGGGGAGGCGGCACCTACAAGTTCAACGAGAAGACCTCGTTCAATCTCCAGGTTTCCGCTGACGATGACAAGAATTACGGTGTCGCGGCAAACGTTGCCTACGATGTCGTCCCCGGCTTCACGGTCACGGCCGAAGTTGACTATAACCACGATGGCAAGTTTGGCCAGATTGACAACCGTAACTGGGTCGGCGCTACGAAAGAGAATAGCGTCGGCGGCCTCCTCCGCTTCCAGCGTGACTTCTAGCGGATTGTTGTAGCACTTCGCCGAAATATACGAATGCTCGCTGGGCAAGCCGGCCCAGTGAGCTCATCGGGTGGCTCCTCTCAAAATGCTTGAGTCCGTACCTCCAGGACCGAAGCGCGCCGCCGATGCGAAGGGCGCCTTTGACCAAGGCGCCCTTCATTCCGGCTATGTCCACCAGTGTGATCCCACCCGAGTGACGACGAAGAGGAGGAGGTGGACGAACCTCTCTGCGCAGGCGGAACTGGCCAGCGCGGCTCGACGTCGATCTCGACAAGCCGTTGACCAGCGAGCGTTCAAGGGCGGCCTCTCTGGAGATCGCCTGGCGGATCGCCTCGGCTAGCCTGGGCCTGTGCGCGTGGAAGCATCGGTCTGCCGCCATGAGCAGGTTGATTGGCGGTATCTTGCGTCACGAGGCCATAGCTTCGACAATTGGAGACGCAGCCGGAACGCGGATCGACTTCACTTGCATGGCACCGGCAGTCTGACAGGGGGAAGCCGATATGCGCCTGCCACCGATCGACCTTAGCCGCGAGAACACCTTCGGCGAACTAACCTATGAGAATGGCGGCGACTACGGGCCGATCGGTGGCGACTATCTGGCCTTCATGCTTGTCCACGTCGGATCCCTGACGCTCGAGGCGGATGACAGCGTCCTGCAACTGGAGGCAGGACAATGTGCTCTGTCGCTCACGCGTGATCGCTACATGACGTCGGTGGCGCCGGAAACGCTGACCCATGTCAGCTGGTGCGATGGCCGGCCGCAGAACGCGGCGTGGCTGTACAAGGAGCGCGAGAAGTTCGCGCCATTCATCGTCGCCTCGCCGATGGTTCACACCCTCATGCAGTTGGGTGTTGATCTTGGCCTCGGCGAGCGCGGCGGCCGCAGTGGTGTTCGCGAGTCGCTGACCAACGCCTTGCTCCACGCCTTCATCTACGAGGCCGAGGTGATCGAGGCGGAGCGGCCGATCCCGCAGACGATCCTGCAGGCACGCCGTTTCCTCGAAGAGAACTTTGCCGCCGATCTGTCGATCGAGCGGGTGGCGCAGCAGGTGCGCGTCAGCCCGCAATATCTGGTCTCGGCGTTCAAGAAACATCTCGGCATGACGCCGGCCAAATATCTGTGGCGTTGCCGCCTCGATTACGGCACGCATCTGCTGCAGCGGACAGGACTGTCGATCAGCGAGATCGCCTACCAGGTCGGCTACAAGAACCCCTATCATTTCTCGCGGCAGGTCAAGCTGGCGTTCGACTGTTCACCGACCGAGCTCAGAGAGCAGAAGCGCAACGCCTGATGGTTGCCCACGTGCCTCCGGGTGACGAGGCAAGCATTGCCTCCAGAACCGGCGGGTGAACTGGCGATATGCTTTCCTCAAGAGCGGACATGGCGGTTTCCAGGCACAAATGAATTGTCGGGCAATCAGGGTTGATCCGGCGTCAGGCAACGGACCGATGTCTTGCAACCTGGTTGCCGGTCGCGCCTTGGCCAGATCCGTTCACCGACAACAGACATTCCAGGCTGGACAGCACCATGAGCAATTTCTCTCATCTCGATCCCGTTGCGCTCAACGACTGGCATGTCGTCGCCTGTGTCGAGGAGGCGATTTCATCAGACCATCCTGGGTCAGGACAAGCCGATCCTGGAGAATCAGGTTCCGAAGAGGCTGCCGCTGGATCCCCGTTCCGAGGTGCCGATCCGCGCCGACGCCGCGTCGGCCGCCTACCGCCGCTGGCTGCGCGAAAGGGGCCTGCGTTATGGCGTCGTGGCCGGCAACGGTATCGGCGCACACTAGAGCCGGATGATTTCAGGTCGAATCGACCTGAAATCGGAATCCGCTTCTAGATCAAAGAGATAGAGCATGATGTCTGGACAAACGGTTTCCGTTTGTCCGTGAAAACCGCTTCACACTTTTCGGCACTATGCTCTAGTCATGGGCGCATTTTCGGACATGATTAATTGTGGATATGCGCGAAAGAAATCGCAGCCATTGTTAGCCGACCTTCGCCGTGGAAGTTTCGGACCTAAGCCGGAAGACCGGCTGCCAACAACGCCATGGGGACGTTGTCCAGGCGATCGCCGCCTCCAAGTAGGCAACCGGAAAAGACAAGAACATCCGGATGACGACAGGGCGGCATTGGACAGTTCTCGGACTGGAATGAGAGGATCAAGCGATGACGAATACCATTACGCGACGCACGGCAATCCTGGGCACGGCGGGCGCCCTGCTTCTGTCGGGGCTTGTACGCTCATTCGCGGATGTCCCAAAGACGCTGAAACTGGCTGTTATCCTGCAGGACCTGCCTGACGTCGGCTGGGACCGGACGCTGCTCGACGCGCTTGAGCAACTGAAACAGGAAAGGCCCGAGGGGCTGGAGATTGCATGGGAACATACCGATCCGCTGTACGGAGACGATGCTGAGAACGCCATGCGTTTCTACGCAGAGAGTGGTGAATACGACATCATCTGGGGCCATGGCACCTATTCGGACCAGGTCCAGAAGCTGAGCGTCGAGTTCCCCGACCTGATGTTTGTTGTCACCGGCTCCGGCAATCACCCAGCCGGGCCAAATCAATACTGGATCTACAAGCGGCTGCATGAGCCTTCCTACCTGCTTGGGATGCTGGCTGGCCATACCACCAAGACAGGCATGGTTGGCATCGTCGGCACCTTTCCAGCCAATGACGTCAACGACCAGATCAATGCGTTCTTCGAGGGTGCAAAGTCGATCAGGCCGGACATCCAGCATCGGCTTTCGTTCATCGGCTCGTGGTCCGACAATGCGCTGGCGGCTGAGCATGCCAATGTGCAGATCGCGGCCGGCGCCGACGTCGTTTTCATGCTGACCGACAATTTCAAGCCCTGCCAGGAGCACAAGATCATGTGCTTCGCCAACATCAACGACCAGAGCAAGGTCGCGCCCGACGCCATTGCGTCCAGCGCCACCATCAGCTGGAAGCCCGATCTCAACTGGATCATCGGCGAATGGCTGAAACACAAGGCCGGTGCGCAATTCAATGGCAACGCCGAACCGAAATGGTTTTCGATGGCCGAAGGCGGCACCGACATCGCACCCTATCATGATTTCGACGGCAAGATCCCGCAGGCGGTGAAGGGCGAAATATCTGCCAAGCGGCAGGAGATTCTTTCCGGCAAGTTTGTCGTTCCGCTCAACACCGCCGAGGTGAAGTAAGACACATCAACCAGGCAGCCCGGTGCGACCCAATGGAAGACCTGCTGAACGTTCAGAACCTTACCAAGCGATTTGGCAGCGTCATTGCCAATGACGGGGTCAATCTCGATATCCGCAAAGGTGAGATCCACTGCCTTTTCGGTGAAAACGGGGCAGGCAAGTCGACGCTGTCGTCCTGCCTCTACGGCTACTACAAAGCCGATAGCGGCGAGATACGCTTCAAGGGCGAGGTGGTGGAATTGAGCTCTCCCGCCGATGCCTTGCGGTTAGGCATCGGCATGGTTCACCAGCATTTCGTGCTGGTGTCGAACTTCACCGTGCTCGAAAACATCATCGTCGGCAGTGCCGATGTCGGGTTGCTGCTGAGGAAGGCCGATGCCCGCCGCAGGGTTCTCGGCCTCTGCAGGGACTGCGGCATCGACATCGACCTCGATCGCGAAATCTGGCAATTGTCGGTCGGTGAACAGCAATGGGTGGAAATCCTCAAAGCACTCTATTTCGGTGCCGAGCTGCTGATCCTGGACGAACCGACGGCGGTCCTGACGCCGCAGCAATCCGACCAGCTCTTCGTCATCCTTGATGGGATGCGCAAGCGTGGATTGTCGATTGTCCTGATCAGTCACAAGCTGCGCGAGGTGATGCAATCCGACAGGGTCACCATCCTGCGCAAAGGCAAGGTCGTCGCTACGGTGGACACCGCCAATACGACAGCCGAGGCGATTACCGCCCTCATGGTCGGGCACAAGGTGACGAAAAACGTCAGGGACAATTCCGTCACGCCGACGGGAGAAATCCTCTCGGTCGAAAAGGTGTCGGCGGTTGGCGAATGGGGCGAGGATGTCCTCAAGGACGTGACGTTTACCGTCGCCGCCAACGAGGTTCTCGGGCTGGCTGGCGTTGCCGGCAACGGCCAGAAGGAACTGTTCGAGGTACTGATGGGAGTCCGCGCGCTTCAATCGGGCGGTTTCTCGCTGGAAGGAAGCCCGGTCACCGCGCCGACGTCTCGCCAGATTCTCGACAGCGGCGTGGGTTTCATTCCGGACGATCGTTTCCTCGAAGGGTTGATCCCGGAGTTCGGAACCGCCGAAAACCTTGTCCTCGGCTGGCAGCGATCGCCGGAATATTGTCGCGGTCCGTTCCTCGATCGCCGCAAACTGGCTGAGTTGGCGAGGCGCAAGATCGACGAATACAAGGTCGCGACCGCCTCGGCGGACCTCCCGGTGGAGCGACTGTCGGGGGGCAACGCGCAGCGTGTCATTCTTGCCCGCGAGTTCCAGCATGCGCGGCGGCTGTTGCTGGCCAACCAGCCGACGCGAGGGCTCGACGTTGCGGCCTCCGAATTCGTCTACGAGAAAATCCTGGAAAAGCGGGCCGCGGGCTTTGCGATCCTGCTCGCCTCAGAGGAACTCGAAGACCTGCTGCGCCTTTGCGATCGCATAGCGGTCATGTTCAAGGGCCGGATCATGGGCATCGTGCGACCCGAGGAGACCAGCCTCCTCGAACTTGGAATGATGATGGCAGGCGATGCCAGCCAGCTTACGCAGGGAATTCAATGATTTCATTTCAACGACGCTCGGGCAGCAGCCTGGGATGGAACGTCGTCTGCTATTCGGCGGCGATATCAGGTGCTCTCCTGGCTTCCGCTGTTTTGCTGAGGCTTTCCGGCGGCGATCCTGCAAGGGCCTTCACGGCCCTGATCGTCGGTGCATTCGGCAGCCAAGGCGCATTGCTCGGTTCGCTGGCGAAGGCGACCCCGCTGTTGCTTGTCGGGCTGGGCACGGTGTTCGCATTCAGGGCCAAGATCTGGAACATCGGCCAGGAGGGGCAGGTGTTCGCCGGCGCGATGGCCGCCTATTGGGTGAGTTTCTGGATAGCGCCATTGCCAGGCTGGCTGGCCGTCTGCACACTCGCGCTGGCCGGAATGGCGGGCGGCGGCGTGCTCGGCCTGTTGGCCGGCGCACTGAAAACCAGGTTCGGCACCAGCGAGATCATTTCGACGGTGATGCTGAATTACGTCGTCATGTACCTGCTCGCCTACCTTCTCGATGGCGGCCCCTGGATGGCGACAGGCGTGACCGTATCCTATCACCAGTCGCCGCCCATCGATCCAAGTCTGGAGTGGCCGATCCTCTTGTCCGTTGGGGCGGGAAAGCTGCATGTCGGCTTCCTGTTCGCTCTCGCCGCCTCGGCATTCGCAGCGGTGCTGCTCGACAAGACGTCGCTGGGCTACGAAATCCGCGCGTTCGGCTCAAACCCGACCGCGCTGACGTTTCGCGGCACCAATGTGCGCGGGCTTCTGCTGACCGTCATGCTGATGTCGGGGGCCCTGGCGGGACTGGCTGGCGCCGGCGAGCTTTTCGGTGTCTCGCACCGGCTGCGTGCCGAGACGCTGCTTGGCATCGGCAGTTCGGGGATCGTCGTTGCCATGGTGGGAGGACTGCGCCCGAGCGGCGTGATGATCGCCGCCCTGTTCTTCGGCGCGCTGGAAAGCGGCACGATCTACATGCGGCTGAAGAGTGGCACGCCGGCAGGCCTGGTGTCGGCGATGGAAGGGCTGGTGCTTTTGTTCTTTCTCAGTGCCGCCGTCGCAACGCGCCTTCAGATCGTGAGGAGGGAAGTCCATGCTTGAGCTGCTGCAGGGCCCGCTTCTGATAAGCCTCCTGGCGGCGATGGTCCGCATTGCCACGCCATTGCTTTTTTCGGCAATGGGCGAACTCGTCACGCAGCGCGCGGGCATCTGGAACATCGCTGTCGAAGGCACCATGCTGATTGGCGCCATTGTCGCCTACATGGTTGCCTCGACAACCGGATCGCCTTGGCTGGCTCTGGCGATAGCCATCCTGGCCTGCGCCGCGAGCAGCCTGATCATGTCGTTCGTCACGATTGTTTTGAAGGCCGAGCAATTCGTAGCCGGCCTTGCCCTCAATCTTCTCGCATCGGGCGTGACGCTGTTCTGGTTCCAGGCCTATATTGGCGGCCGCGAGGCGCCGACCTTCATCGGCTTCGACCAGGTTCCGATCCCCTATCTGTCGGATATTCCAATCCTGGGGCCGGTGCTGTTTTCCCAACGCCTGCTGACCTATGTCAGCTTCCTGGTGCCCATCCTCGTCTGGTTCTTTCTCTACCGAACGAAATACGGCCTTGAGGTGCGCTGTGTCGGCGAAAATCCGAAGGCGCTTGACGTCAAGGGCCTGCACGTCGGCCTCAGGCAGTGCCTCGCGATCATGTTCGGCAGCATGATGTCCGGCTTCGGCGGCGCCTTCCTGATGCTTGGCTATTCGGACAAGTTCGTTCCCGATCTCATTGCCGGCCGCGGCTGGCTGGTCGTGGTCGCGATCATCGCCGGCAACTGGATGCCGTTCCGGATCGTTGGAGCGATCTTCATCTTCGCGTTTCTGGAGGCGTTGGGCATCCATGCGCAAGTGGTGGGGATTCCTGTCCCCCACCAGCTGTTCCTCGTCTTGCCCTATGTGGCGTCACTTGTGCTGCTTGCGGGCTTGCGGTCGCGCACCCATCAGCCGGTGGCGCTCGGCATTCCCTACAACAGGGAATAGACCCTGCTGCTCAACCCGCCGGACGGAAAGGCCTTGCTAGCGAAGCCGGGAAGTGCAGCGCCAGCATTTGCCGGTTTCGCGAGATCAGCACCAGAACGATGATTGTCGCGAGATAGGGCAGGGCCGAGAGCAGTTCGGACGGCACTTCCAGTCCGAGCGCCTGTCCCTGCAGCTGGAGGATCGTCATGCCGCCGAACAGCCAGGCGCCAAGCAGGATGCGCAGCGGGCGCCATGTGGCGAAAACCACCAGCGCCAGTGCGATCCAGCCTTTGCCGGCAGTCATGTTCTCGACCCAGAGCGGTGTGTAGGCGACGGACAGATAGGCGCCCGCCAGGCCAGCCATCGCCCCGCCAAACAGCACGGCCATGTAGCGGATCCTGATCACGGGATAGCCGATCGCATGCGATGTCTGCGGTGACTCGCCGATCGTTCGCAGGATCAGCCCGGCCTTCGTGCGGTAGAGAAACCAGCTGATGGCAGCGAACATCACCAGAGCCAGGTAGACCATGGGATCGAAGCGGAAGAGCAACGGACCGATCAGCGGCAGATCGGACAGAACAGGGACGTTGATGC
>NZ_RZRO01000158.1:0-9379 GCF_003997975.1 Mesorhizobium sp. M7A.F.Ca.US.005.03.1.1 | reverse complement strand
CGGTGTGGCAAATACCTGTCGCCTTGATCTCGACCAGCACTTCGCCCTCGCGCGGGCCCTCGAGGTCGACCTCCATGATCTCCAGCGGCTTTCCGGCGGCGACAGCGACAGCGGCGCGGGTTTTCATTCTTTTTCTCTCCCAAATCTCTATTTTGCCGGGCCAGAACGCGGCGCTTATGATCAGACTATGCGGCGATCTTGCCGGGGCCGGCGGGAAACACACCCGACATGACGGTGAAGCCCTTGATGCGCTTGACACGGTCGCACCAGCGCCGAATAGCCGGATAGTCCTGGCGCGGAACACCGCCTTCCTCCGACAGGATGATGTAAGGAAAACAGGCGATGTCGGCGATGGTCGGGTGACTGGCCGAACAGATCCAGTTGCGGCCCTGCTGTTCGCCGAACCACAGATGCTCGTCGAGGATACGGAAAAGGCGATGCGCGCCGGCACGCGCGGCATCGATATCGAAGTCATAAAACAGCGCATCGTGCAGGCGGGCGGCCGACGCCGTCGAAGTGATACCGTCTGCAAAGGCCAGCCACTGGCTGATCTCGCCCAGCAGAGCGGGATTGTCCCGCGGATACCAGGTGCCCGACGGATCGTATTTCGAGGCGAGATAGACAAGGATCGCTTGGGCATCGCGCAAGATCAGCTCTTCATCCTCGATGACCGGCAGCTGGCCAAGCGGATTGAGTTTCAGGAACCATTCCGACTTGTGTTCGCGGCCGGGGTAGAAGTCGACCGGCACGGTCTTGTAGTCGATGCCGAGAAAACTCATCAGCAGCCGCAGCTTGTAGCAATTGCCCGACAGTTCGTAGTCGTAAAGCGTGATCATCGGCAGCTCCTAAAGCAATTCCAGGAAATGTGTGTAACGGTTTTCCGTCCGGAATTGCGTAAAACAAACAGTTAGATGTCCAGCACGAGGCGTGCCGATTTGGCGCGCGAAACGCAGGTCATGATCTTGGTTCCGGCCTTCCTCTCGGCATCGTTGAGGTAGACGTCCTGATGGTCCGGTTCGCCCTCGATCACCGTCGCCACGCAAGTGCCGCAGGCGCCTTGCTCGCAAGACGACGGAACATCGATGCCGCTTTCGCGCATGACCTGCATGATCGTCTTGCCCGCCGGCACCTGAAGCGTGACGCAGGAGCGCGCCAGCGCGACCTCGAAGCTCGAACTGTCGTCGATCTTGTTGGTGTTCTTGAAGTACTCGAAATGGACGGCGCTATCCGGCCAGCCCTGCTCGGCCGCGATCTTGCGCGCGGCTTCCAGCATCGGTCCCGGGCCGCAGATGTAGAGATGCATGCCATTGCGATGACCGGCGAGGAGTTGTCGAAGCTCGGCGCCGGTCGCGTCGGGCGAGAGGCCGAGATGCGGCTTCAGCGCATCGCCGAGATGCTTCAGCCGATCGGCAAAGGCGAGGTGTTCCTCGCCTTGCGCGAAATAATGCAGCTCGTGCGCAAGCTCCTGGTTCTTCAGCGCCTGCGCCATGGCGAGCAGCGGCGTGATGCCGATGCCGCCGGCGACGAACAGCGTCTTGATCGCATCGCGGCGCAGCGGGAAGTTGTTGCGTGGCTCGGAAATCGCCAGCACGTCGCCCTCTCGCACCGTCTCATGCATGCATTTCGAGCCACCCTTGGAGTCCCGTTCCAGCTTGACGCCGATGGTGAAGCTGTCGGTTTCACCGGGACCGTTGGTGATCGAATACTGCCTGATCTCGCCATTGGGCATGTGGACGTCGATATGGGCTCCAGGCTGGAACGTCGGCAGGATGCCCTTGATCGGACGAAGCTCGAAGCCTGCGATCCCGTCGGCGGTCTGCCATTTTCTGGCCACGCTGACACGCAGCGCAGCCTTGCGGCCATGCGTGGTCACCTCAGGCATTTCGGCGAGTTCGGCCGAGACCCGTTCGTAGACCGGCTCGAGCGGCGCCGGCGCCGGCGCGTTCGCCACGTCGCGCTCGACCTCGTCGCGCAGCTTGGAAAGCCGCTCATTGTGGTGACGCAGAATGGCAATGCGCGCGGCGCCCTCGGCCTCCTGATCGAGCACGCCGCGGATCACCGAACGGTTGGAATCGACCGGCTGCACGAAGAAAACGCCCTGCGTCTCGGCGCTGCTGGCTCGCGAGCGAAGCGCCACAGCGAAATCCTGGGCGGCTTCGACGAGAATGTCGGCGCCCTCGCCATCGATCGCTCCGTTGGGTTGAAAGCGATAGGCTCTCAGCCTCTCGACGACTTTGTCGGCCGGCGCGTTGACCGCGATGCCGCGCAAGGCGAGGAGCTTGCCTTCGGCGAGGCCGGCAATCTCAGGCACCTCCCCGCGCGGCTCTTCCGAGGACCAGACCAAGCCATAACGTTCGACCGCCGGAAAAGTGCGGTTGGTGATGGTGCGGGCGGGTGCATCGGCCGGATGAGCCGGGATATAGGTGCAGCCAGCGGTGCGGTTCGAATAACGCCAGCCGTGATACTGGCATTTCAGTTCGCGCCCGTCATTGATGCCGATCGACAGCCTGACGCCGCGATGCAGGCAGCGGTTCTCCCAGATGTTGACGTAACCGTCATCGGCCCGCCACACGGCGAATTCCCGGCCGAGCAACTGGCCGTGGAAAACGTGGCGAAACGGCAAATCATGGGCAGCGGCGATCGGATGCCACCGGCTTCTGGCTTCTTCCAACATCAATCGTCTCCAAAATGTCTGTCAGGCTGCAGCCGGGATGACCCCGTAGGTCACGCCCTTCTGGCTGAGCCAGCGCCGGTAGGCGATGGCCGACTTGTCAGCGCGGATCGGCGTCTCGGCGCGCGGATCGAGCGGCAGGCGCTTCGGCACCTGGTTTTCCAGGATCGGCTTGTCCTGGCCGAAGATCGTCTGCTGGAAACGCTTGATCACCTTGTCTTCATTGTCTTCGTCGAGCACGCAAAGCAGCATGTGGGCGCGCACATGCTCCTGGTCGACCGGCTGCAGGAAGACGGCGATGACATCGCGCCGGGTCTCGTCGACCGGGCTCGATTTATAGAGCACCGAGCAATAGGGATGCGGCACGCGATAGACGTAGTCGACGTCGGCGCCGCCATCGGACGCCGTCGACGCCATCGGCTGGAAGAAGCGGCAGCGCGTGGCCAGGATCTCGTCACGATCGACGGAGATCTCGACGTCGTATTCCTTGACTTCGGTATGCGGCTCGACGCCGAGTATGTCGGTATGCACATAGGGGAAGTGGCCCATGTCGAGAAAGTTCTCGATGGCGCGCGGCGCCGAGACGTTGACGCCGAACGTTGCCGCATTGAGCTTACGGCGGTCCGGCTCTTGATATTCGGGGATCGGGAACAGCTCGGCCGGCGGCGACCCGAGCGAAGTCCAGACATAGCCATAGGCGCTTATTGCAGGCAGCCTGTCGGCGGGTGGAATATGGTCAGCCCTTTGCACATCGGGACGCGAGCGCCAGACGACGGGCTCGCCATCCGCGTCCACCGCAAAGCTGAGGCGCTCCTCGAGCAGAACGGTCTCCTGGACGGCGCCGGGAGCAGCTTCCGCGATGGCGCCCACGGGATGCCAGAGATTGAGGATCACGGGATCAGCGCATTTCGTCATCATGTTATCCCTTCAAATACCCTCGGACGTCATCAGATCTGTGCCGGTATCGCACCATAGGTGACCGCCCTGTCACGCAGCCAGCGCCGATAGGAAACCGAGACGGCATCGGCGCGGATCGGGGTCTCGGCGCGCGGATCGAGCGGCAGGCGCTTGGGGACCTGGTTTTCCAGGATCGGCTTGTCCTGCGCGAAGATCAATTGCATGAAACTGCGCACCGTCGCCGCGTCCATGCCCTCCTTGAGGTAGCAGAGATAGGGATGCGCGACGCAGTTCTCCTCGTCGACCGGCTGCACGAACAGCGTGATGACATCCAGCCTCCCCTTCTGGATCGGATTGCTCTTGTAGAGCGCCACCGTATAGGGCCGGATCACCTTGTAGATGTACTCGACGACGAACCCTTCCTTCGCGGTCGGCGACGCGATGGGCTGGTAGAATTTGCATTCGGTCGCCAGCACCTCGTCCTGGGGCGTGATTTCCACCTTGTAAGGCACGACCTCGGTATGCGGCTCCTCGCCGAGCCAGCCGGTGTGGATGAAGGGGAAATGCCCCATGTCGAGAAAATTCTCGACGGCGCGAAGGCCCGACACCTTGACCGCGATCGAGCCGCCGCTGACCAGATGTCGATCCGCCTCGTTGGCCTCGGGGATGTAGATGATGTCGCGCCAGGGTTTGTCCAGACAGGTCCAGACGAAGCCATAGCGCTCGGCGCTCTTCAACACGTCGCCGGTATCGTTGCGAACGACTTCGATCTTGTCTGAATGTTTGCGAACGACGAGATCGACCCCAAGCAGACGGGTCGAAAAGGGCACATCCTGGCTGAGCGATTCCTGGTCAGCGACGATATGCCAGTCGTTCAGAAGCTCGCGGTCGACGCAACGGGTTGCCATCGGCATCCCTCCCAACTCGGCTAGCCCTTCACCACGAACCTAGCCTGACGTTTCGCAATGACGAAATCACAAGATTGGATACCAATCAATGATTTTTTGTCAGCCAAAATCATTTTTTGTGTTGACAGACTATGATGATTGAATTCCGATATGGAAAACCTGAACCTGGGATATGGCACATCCCGAAGCGTCATGTCTTCATCATGGAAAGCCTGCTGATCATGTCGTCGCAAAGGCGGAGAACCGTGCCTTGAGCAGCCGCTCCCAGACGATCGCGGACACGCTGACCCGCGCCATCATCGACCATCGGCTGGTGCCCGGCTGCAAGCTCGGCGAGCGCGAGCTTGCCGAGATATTCGATGTCAGCCGCATCGTGGTGCGTCAGGCCCTGATACGGCTCGCCGATGACGGGCTGGCGCAGATCGAGCGCAACCGCGGCGCCTTCGTCGCCAGGCCAAGCATGCAGGAGGCAATGGAGATTTACGACGCGCTGACCCTTGTCGAACAGGGGGTGGCGGCCCAGCTCAGCGATCGCCTTGGCCCCGCCGGATGGGCCGAGCTGCGCCAGCATGTCGAACGCCAGCGCCAGGCAGTCGCCGCCGGCAACGATGCGCTGGCCGACGTGCTCGGCCAGGAATTCCACACGGTGTTCGTGCGCCTTAGCCGCAACAAGGTGATGCAGGAAATCCATGCCCAGCTGGTGCGCCGCACGACGTTGCTGCGCTCGCTCATTTCAGCCGATTTCGACTATTGCAATCTGCTCGACGATCATTCGAGGGTCGTCGACCTTCTGGAAAAGGGCCGCCTGAAACAGGCCATGGACCTGATCGACACGCATCACCGCACCGTGGTGCGCGGCTACATCATGGATCGCGAGGTGTTTCCGGAGATGACGCCTGCCGAAGCGCTCGCACCCTATCTCGACGGCAAGGCCGACGGAGCGACGATATCGGCTGGATTGAGGCAGGCAAAACCATCCGGGAATGGCGACGGCGCGGCGCACGCGCACGTCCATCTCCCTAACAAAGACCGGGCATCGACAAGCCGGGCATCAACCAAAAAAACCAACAGAGGGTTACCGACATGAACGACCTGACAAGACGCGGATTCCTGAAATACAGCGGTGCGCTGGGTGCTGCGCTCGGTGCCGGAGGGCTGAGCACGGTCGCCAAGGCTCAAGAGGTGCTCAAGATCGGCGTCGTCTACGTCTCGCCGATCGCCGAAATCGGCTGGACCAAGCAGCACAGCCTTGGCGTCGAGGCGATCAAAGCCGCGTTCGGCGACAAGGCCGAACTCACCGTCATCGACAACATCTTCATGCCGCAGGATGCGGAGCGCATTTTCCGCGAGCTGGCCAGCGCCGGCAACAAACTGATCTTCGGCACCAGCTTTTCGCACGGAACGCCCATGCAGAAAGTGGCGCCGCGGTTCCCCAAGGTGGCTTTCGAACATTGCTCCGGCATCGTCCACCTTGCCAATCTGGGTACCTTTGAAGCCAAATATTACGAGGGCACTTTCGTCGCCGGCGCGGCCGGCGGCTACATGTCGAAATCGGGCAAGATTGGTTTCATCGGCGGCTTTCCGATTCCGGATATCGTCGGCCCGGCCAACGCGCTGCTGCTCGGTGCGCAAAGCGTCAATCCGAACGCCACCTGCAACGCCATCTTCCTCAATTCCTGGTTCGATCCGGGCAAGGAGAAGGAGGCCGCCAAGACGCTGCTTTCGCAAGGCTGCGATGTCATCTGCTCGATGACCGACACGGCGACGGGCGTCCAGGTCGCGGGTGAAGGCGGCGCCTGGTCGATCGGCTACGCCAGCGACATGGCCAAGTTCGCTTCGGGCAAACAGCTGACGTCCTTTGTCCTCGACTGGACCAGCGACTATGTCGGCGCCGCCAAGGCCGTCGCCGCCGGCACCTGGAAGCCGGAAGTGCGCTGGGATGGACTGGCAGCGGGCGTCGTGAAGATGGCGCCCTACAATGACGGCATACCGGCCGACACCAAGGCCAAGCTGAAGCAGCTCGAGGCCGACATCGGCAGCGGCAAGGTGCACCCCTATGGCGGCGAGTTGAAGGACCAGGCCGGCAACCTCAAGGTCGCTGCAGGCTCCGTCCTGGCCGATGACGATGTTCGCGGCATGAACTGGTTCGTCAAAGGCATGATCGGCAAGCTGAGCTGAACGCCATCAAAGAACCAGGGAGGCGCCGAGACCGACCTTCGGCGTCTCCCTGCCTGGTTCCCGTCCAACCTCGCTTCACGCCACGGCAGGACCCGCCATGCATCCGCGTCTAGAACTGCGCAACATCTGCAAGCGCTATCCCGGCGTCGTCGCCAATGACGACGTCTCGCTGTCTATCCAGCCCGGCGAAATCCACGCCGTGCTGGGCGAAAACGGCGCCGGCAAATCGACCCTGATGAAGATCATCTATGGCGCGGCACAGGCCGATTCCGGCGAGATCTTCTGCGACGGCAATCCGATCGCGGCGCACAACCCGGCGACGTCGCGCGCGCTCGGCATCGAGATGGTCTACCAGCACTTCGCGCTGTTCGAATCCGTTTCAGTGGTCGAGAACATTGCGCTCTCGGCAAGCAGCGCCTTCGATCTGCCCTCGCTTGCCGCCAAGATCCGCGAGCTTTCGCTTCGCTACGGTATGCCGATCGATCCGCATCGCCAGGTGCATGACCTCTCTGTCGGCGAGCGGCAGCGCGTCGAGATCGTGCGCTGCCTGCTGCAGGCGCCCAAGCTTCTGATCCTCGACGAGCCGACTTCCGTGCTGACGCCACAGGCGGTGGTCAAGCTGTTCGAGACGCTTCGACAACTCGCCGCTGAAGGCTGCAGCATCGTCTACATCAGCCACAAGCTCGACGAGGTGCAGGAGCTCTGTGACACCGCAACCGTGCTGCGCAACGGCAAGGTCACCGGCACCGCTCGGCCGAAAGAGACGACCTCGCTCGAGCTCGCCCGCATGATGGTCGGCTCGAAGCTGCCGGAAATGCATGTCAGCCCGCCGACCCCGAGCGAGAAGCCAGTGCTCGAGGTCAACAACCTTTCGGTCAAGGCAAGAGACCATTTCGGCGTGGATCTGAAGGACGTCTCCTTCAACGTTCATGGCGGGGAAATCGTCGGCCTGGCGGGAGTGTCCGGAAACGGCCAGGCGGAGCTTATCGCCTTGCTCAGCGGCGAACGCACGCATCACAACAACGACGCGATCAGGATTTACGGTACCGCTGCCGCTCGCCTTCGTGCCGACGAGCGCCGCAAGCTCGGTCTCGCCTTCGTTCCCGAGGAACGGCTGGGCCGTGGCGCGGTACCGTCGCATACGCTGTGGGAGAACGCGGTTCTGACCGCCCATCGCTTCGGCACCGTCCGCAACGGCCTGGTCGACCGGCGCAAAGCCAGCGCCTTCGCAGCTGGCATCATCGACAGGTTCAAGGTCAAGGCCAACGGTCCGGCTTCGACGGCGCAAAGCCTGTCGGGCGGCAATCTGCAGAAATTCATCGTCGGCCGTGAGATCGCGCTCGAGCCGAAGCTTCTGCTTGTCTCCCAGCCGACCTGGGGCGTCGATGTCGGCGCCAGCGCCTTCATCCGCCAGACCATCGTCGACCTCAGCCGCGCCGGCGCGGCGGTGCTCGTCGTCTCCGAAGAACTCGACGAGCTGTTCGAGATTTGTGACCGGCTTCTGGTGATCTGCCAGGGGCGCGTGTCACCGCCGCTGATACGCAAGACGACCGACCGCGAAGAGGTCGGGCTGCTGATGACCGGTCGAACGATGGGCACGGATCAAATGGCAATTGGGAGTGGCGACGTTGCGCTTCAGGATTGAACAAAGGCCGGAGCCTTCGGCAACAATGCGCGTCGCGGCGCCGGTGCTGGCGTCGGTTTTGACGCTGGTCGTCGGCTCGATCTTTTTTGCCTCGCTCGGACACGATCCGCTGCCGACGCTCTACGCCTTCTTTGTCGAGCCGTTGAATTCCCTCAACGGTTTGTCGGAATGGCTGCTCAAGGCTTCGCCGCTGATCCTCATTGCGTGTGGGCTGGCTATCGGCTTCCGCGCCAATGTCTGGAACATCGGCGCCGAGGGCCAGTTCACCATGGGCGCGATTGCGGCGAGCGGCGTCGGTCTTTTCTGGCCGAACCCGGACAGCGTGCTGCTGTTGCCGTTGATGTTCGTTGCCGGCATGGGCGCCGGCATGGCATGGGCGGCGATCCCTGCCTTCCTGCGCGCCCGCATGAACACCAACGAGATCCTGGTCACGCTGATGATGACCTACATCGCGACGCTGTTCCTGTCCTATCTCGTGCATGGACCGTGGCGCGATCCGGCCGGTTTCAACTACCCGCAGACGGCACTTCTGCCGACAGCCGCCCTGTTCGAATCCTTCGACCCGGCCTATCGGCTCAACCCTTCGATCTTCATCACCGTCGTCGCCGTGTTCGTGATGTGGCTGTTCACTGACCGCAGCTTCCTTGGCTACAAGATGTCGGTGAGCGGAGCGGCACCGCTTGCCGCCCGCTATGCCGGCTTTCGCGAATCTGCCGCCGTCTGGATCGGGCTGATGGCGGGTGGTGCGGCCGCCGGCATCGCCGGCATGGCGGAAGCCGCCGGGCCGCTCGGCCAGCTCTCGCCGCAGATTTCGCCCGGCTACGGTTTCGCGGCCATCATCGTCGCCTTCATCGGCCGGCTGAACGCCTTCGGCATCGTGCTTGGCGGGCTGTTGATGTCGCTGCTTTTCCTCGGCGGCGAAGGCGTGCAGATGACGCTGGGCCTGCCCTCGGCGCTGACGCGCATCTTCCAGGGCATCCTTCTGTTCTTCCTGCTCGCCGCCGACTTCTTCATTTTTTATCGCATCCGCCTGATACGGCCGGCCCGAGACACGCACGCGCTGGAGACAGCCTGATGGAT
>NZ_RZRO01000157.1:0-9546 GCF_003997975.1 Mesorhizobium sp. M7A.F.Ca.US.005.03.1.1 | reverse complement strand
CTCCAGTAGAGCCTGTTGCTCCAGTCGATCCGGTCGAACCTGTTGCCCCAGTAGAGCCGGTCGAACCTGTCGATCCGGTCGAGCCAGTTGCTCCGGTATCACCGGTTGCACCTGTGGCGCCGGTCGAGCCGGTTGCTCCGGTCGAACCTGTAGAGCCTGTTGCACCGGTATCACCGGTTGCTCCTGTGGCGCCGGTCGAGCCGGTTGCTCCGGTCGATCCGGTCGCACCAGTAGAGCCTGTTGCTCCAGTCGAGCCAGTCGAGCCGGTTGCTCCAGTAGAGCCAGTCGAGCCGGTTGCTCCAGTAGAGCCGGTGGCACCGGTCGCGCCCGTGGCACCTGTCGAGCCCGCACCCGTGGCGCCGGTCGCGCCGGTCGCTCCGGCGGGTCCGGTCGCGCCTACTTGACCTGTGGTGGCGATAAAAGAAGCGGTATCAAAGAAATTGCCATTATCGCCATTATTAGCAAGCACGGGTGTAAAACTATAACCTCCTACAACCGGGGAAAGCGTGCCGTATAATTTGAAATTGCTGTCATAAACGAAATAAATATCAGTAGTGTTGGGGATCGTTATGGTCGCAGAAAAGTCATTTATTAAACCGCCCTGGTTTGCAGATGGTAGCTGAAAGCTACCAACGACTGTATCATCCGCACGATTGAGCGCCGGATTAGTCGGCGGAGCCACGTGAGTATCCACTACATAATACGTGTTAACAGCCGAAGAGCTGCCGCCGGCAGTTATGTCCCCACTGAGTGTGAGATCAGCCGCAAGCACCCCCGAGTAGCTGGCCACGCCAGCCGAAGTCATTGGAGGCAAGGGCGTGGACGAGCCTACGCGTGAGGATATCTCCCAGGAGCCGCCCAGGGCGGCCGCGCCAATCAGCGACCCGGACGCGAGAACGTCCGCGCCTACTGCCTCTTCCAGCGCCTCTATGAAGGCTTCGCCCGTATCCCCCGATGCCGTTTCGCAGCTCCACAGCCGCAGCTCGCCGTCCTTGGCAAGCGCACGGCCGATTGCGGCAAGATCCTCGGCCTCTTCCTGCAATGTAGTTGATGACCACTCCCCTGCTGTGAAGCCGACACGCCCAGACCCACCATGTGCGATAACGTGCACCGCATCGAGCCCTGCGTGCCCTGCGAGCGCGGCAGCGATCTGCCGCGCCGCCGGTCGGCGGCCGTTGAGCACAATCGCTTGAACCTCGGGTCGCACGCTGCCGAGAATTGCCTGGAGGTCGGAAACTGAAGGATCGACAAAAAGAACTTCAGAGGCACGGGCCATGACTGGCTCCTGTTGGCTTCGAACTCAATTCACCGGCAGCCACTCACTGGCCTAGCCGGCAAGTGCTGCGACCAAAGAGATTTACCTCCCGGACGGCCCGACGGCGCCGTGGGGACGTTCCACGACTGGCGTCTCCACGCGGAGGAAGTTGGCGACCTGGAAGTTCCCGCCTTCATCAAACGTCCCAATGGCAAGCGAGCCGGCGGTGCTTGGGACTTTGACGGTGAGGGCGACAGCGAGGCTTCGCTTGGCGGCTCTGGGAAGAACGACCTGACCGACAATAGCGCTCTTGGCCGTGTCCAGAATGAAATAATTTACATTTTCAATCGTGTCGCCGATCGGCAAAATGCCTCGAACGGTGACTTCCATAGCCGCAAATCCTGCCGTGAAGCTCATCATCTTCTCCTTGGTCGCCGGCGGCCGGGCCGCAGCTTCTCTTGGTCGTACCTTAGATTTCAATCGCTGGTTCAATGGCTGCAGAGCGCGGGCGCCCGGTGAGGCCGGTCGCGCGCATTGCCGCATTGCGGGCAGGTCTAAGAGACGGGTGCGCAAGGCTTGGCAGCCTCTTCGTGCCGCTCGATCGGATGGCGCCCCAGTTGTCTTCGCCCAGGTGAGTGAGGCGTCCAAAGGACACTGAGGAATACCCATCAATCGCTGGGTAATCCGTGCTGTTGGCCAACTGCGGGTAATTCAGGCGTTGTTCTACGCCTAAGCCTGCGTCACGGCCCCATCGACTCGTACACGGTATCACCCCAACCATGGTCACTCCCGTCACGCGTGTCGCCGATTTCTCGACGACGACTTACGAGGGAACCAACTGCTTGCGGGGGGAACATCAGATTTGGGAAAACGCCGGCCTTTAGTTCAAGGCCGTACAACGTCTTCTCTTGCACGTCACCACACACTCGCCACGCCCTCACGCACGAAGTGACTTGCTCCAGACACTCTCCTGGCTTCGCAGACGCAGCCCAACAGGCCCTCTGCCCGGTTCGCGGGAACCCTCTCAACACAAGACATTAGTAAAATCTAAAATTAGCAACTTGTAAATAACCAAGTTAACAATTTATTAATTGTGGACCATGAGTAACTACTTTCGGTCGACATCAAATGGCGCGCATGGGCGGCCGAACGCATCGAGAAATCCGAGGCTTAAGGGTGCCCTCTGGTTCGCGTCGAACCCTCGATGTCGCGGCGGAATTTGCGCCTCAGCGATTGGGTCGACGGGAAATTCTGTTCTTAACCCTCTGGTCCCGAGCGACCGCAAGACCCTTGCTGCGACGGAAAGCGCTGGCTAAACAATGGACGGGTTGAGGCAGCACTTGGCTGTGAAGGGGCAATCGTTCTTTGCAACAAAGGTCATGCAAATGGCCAAGGCGACGGGATGATGCATGAGATATAAAGCCGGACAAAGGCGCAGGAATTCCCTTCAACAATTTCCAGCAGCGTGTAACGAACGCCACTCCGCCAAGGGATTAGCATGAGCACCATCGGCCTGTGCATGATCGTCAAGAACGAGGCAAAGGTCATCTTGCAATGCCTCGCCAGCGCGCTTCCTCTCGTTGACTACGTGCTCGTCATCGACACGGGTTCCGAGGACGGCACGCAGGACCTCATCCGTACCTTCCTGACCCTGCACAAAGTCAAAGGCACAGTCATCGACGAGCCTTGGCGGGACTTTGCGTACAACCGTACCTTTGCCCTTGACCGCCTGCGTGAAGTCGAGACGGTCGACTACGCCATGATCATCGACGCCGACGACGTCGTGGTCCAAGACGCTGACTTCGATCCGATCGCGTTCAAGTCGAACATGGAACACGATCTCTACGACGTCGA
Source organism: Mesorhizobium sp. M7A.F.Ca.US.005.03.1.1 (assembly GCF_003997975.1). NCBI lineage: Bacteria > Pseudomonadati > Pseudomonadota > Alphaproteobacteria > Hyphomicrobiales > Phyllobacteriaceae > Mesorhizobium > Mesorhizobium sp. M7A.F.Ca.US.005.03.1.1. Next base: position 6,437 of record NZ_RZRO01000157.1, on the reverse strand, counting down.
GGTGTCCCATGGGGGCATTTCGTTTTATCGCCCGCAGATTTGCCGCAACCGGCTTCCCTTCTCCTTCAAGGGCGTGCTGCACGAATATCTCGAGGCCCCTCCCGGCCATCTCACACGCGAGACCGCCAAGGGTTTTCGCGTGGCGACGGGGCGTGGCGGAGCACGCAGTCAAAACCCGCGAAAGTACCAGGACGACGCGGCGGTTCTTGAAAACGCGCTTGCTACGGAGACCGACCCGTTCCTTATTTCGCGATACACCTTCTATCTGGCGCAGAGCTATAGGGATTCCGGAGAACGTGAAAAATCGCTGGCAAACTATCTGAAGCGCGCCGAGCTGGGCTTCTGGGACGAGGAAATCTATGTCAGCCTGCTCGAAGCGGGCAATCTCATGGCAGCGCTGGGACGGCCATTCGACGAGGTCGTTGCAATCTTTGAGCGTGCGACGCAGGCCGTTCCCGCCCGCGCTGAAGCTCTTCACGCCGCGAGCCTCTATTGCCGCACCCAGGGCCGGAACGCGGAGGGAGCGGAATTTGCGCGTCGAGGGCTCGACCTTGCACAACCCCCCGGACTTTTCATACAGCCTTGGGTCTACGATTACGGATTGCTCGACGAGTTTGCCGTCAATGCCTACTGGACAGGCGCTTACCGGGATTCACTCGACGCCTGTCTGAAATTGCTCGCCAGCGAAAAATTGCCGGCGGAAATGGCGAAGCGCGTGGTGGCCAACGCGCGTTTCGCCACTGACAAGCTTCCGGTGCATGAACCGTCGAATCTCGGGGCGTTCGGGACAGAGAGCTTGATCGATCAGCACAAGCTTATCCGGCAGCGTTCGCTGCGGTCGCGCCTGAAGGGTTCACCGCGCATCCTGATTGCAATCCTGGCAAAGCAGAAGGAACCGGCACTGCCGCTTTACCTCGAGTGCATCGAGGCGCTCGACTACCCGAAGGCATCGATCGTCCTATACATCAGGACAAACAACAATACCGACAGGACCGAGCATATACTGCGCGAATGGGTAGAGCGCGTGGGTCACCTCTATGCGGCGGTCGAAATCGACGCCTCGGACGTCGTCGATCGTGTTGAGCAGTTTGGCGAGCACGAATGGAATGAGACGCGCTTCAGGGTGCTTGGCCGAATCCGCAACATAAGTCTGCGGAAAACGCTCGAGCACGGCTGCGATTTCTATTTCGTGGCCGACGTCGACAATTTCGTGCGATCGGCCACGCTGCGAGAACTTGTCTCGCTTGATTTGCCAATCGTCGCTCCTCTGCTTCGCTCTATCTCGCCGGGCCAATATTATTCGAACTTTCATGCCGAGATCGATGCCAACGGGTATTATCTGCAGTGCGATCAGTATGGTTGGGTGCTCAACCGCCACGTGCGCGGCGCCATCGAGGTGCCGCTCGTGCATTGCACATATCTTGTCCGGGCTGACGTGCTGACCGAACTGACATACGAGGACGGCACATCGCGGTACGAGTACGTTGTCTTTGCTGCCAGCGCCAGGAAGGCCGGAATCGTCCAGTATATGGATAACCGACAAGTCTATGGCTACATCACCTTTGGCGATGGCCAATACCATGTGAGTGATGGCATCGAACGGGCTCGAGCGCTGTTGCATGGTGCGGGCGATACCTCCACATTCACTGCCGCCACGCCCTCTGTCTCCGGGACGATGCCAGCCCGGCCTGTCGAGCCGACGGGTTCCCCGAAAATTCACCTGATAAACCTAGACCGCAGCATCGAGCGCTGGAGCAGGTACCAAAGTAACAACTGGCATTTATTGCACAATACCGTTCGCGTATCAGCCGTTGACGGCACTTCTCTCGACAGGGAGGCGCTCATCAAGGAAGGTCTGATTACCAGTGATTGTCCGTATCCCCCGGGCACGTTAGGGTGCGCTCTATCCCATATCAGCTTGTGGAAGCTGTCGGTTTCAGAAAACAAGACAATAACTATTTTCGAAGACGATATTCGGTCATCGTTTCGTTTCACGGAGGAATCCACCAGTATTATATCTCAAGCACGGGCAGATTGGGATATCATACAGTGGGGCTATATATTTGACCCATCATTTCTCTGGCTTGACCTTGGTTTCTCAAAAGCCAAAATGGAATTCTACGATCGTCAATATACTAATAGAACTGCCTTGTTCCAGTCCGAGAACTTCTCCAGATTCCTTATCAAGGTAGAGCATTCGTTTGGGCTTCAGGCATACACAATCACACCAAGGGGTGCGCGGATACTTCTGGAAAAGTGTCTGCCGCTCCGCAGCAGACTTATCCCGTTTCCTGGAACTGGCGTCGTCCTTGACGACACGGGCATTGACTGCGCGATGTGTGCGGCATACGGCTCGATGCAAGCTTTTCTTTGCATGCCGCCACTCGTTATTCTAGACGATGAGCAACCTTCAGATCGAGTGGCGACGGATCAGGGGTGAGCCTTGAAGGACTCTACCTCGATCGCTGGCGAACGGTCGTTCTACTCATGGCCTCACGGGTAAGGAAGAATTCCTAACACCTGAATGATTACAGCAAATTTTCGCTTTTCTAGATCAGAAAGAGTTGCAACCTTGTCGCGCCTCTTCGTAAAAAGGGCATCAAACTCGACTGCATCGCCATCGAAGTGCGGTACTTGATTAAGCTGGCGTAGGGCGAAACCGAAATCGCCCAGAATGTCGACTATGTCACCAATCAGCTTTTGTCCTCGATATATCGGAACAACATGCGTTTCCAGCTCGATAGCCAAACAGGATTCCAGAAGGTGGCCGAAACCAAGCAGAACTTCGTATTCAAGACCTTGGACGTCTATTTTTATAACATCCGGTGACGGAACCGCGCTTGCGCGGAACAATTCGTCATATCGAACACATTCGACCTCTTGCATGCTGACAACGTTGAAGACACGGGCTACTGAGTAGTTCTGCAGGATCTCAAAGTTTGGCTCTCGCAAAGACGAGCAGTATGATCCGGCAGTAATATACAGCTTTTGGGGGCCAGAAGTGTTTGCCAGCGCCTTTTCCACCACTTGCGCGCCCGGAATTCGATCGAGGGTTTGTCGTATCACCGTCGCTTCCGACGACAAGGGTTCGAACACGACGGGCGTAATATGATCGGCTCGCAGCATCCACTTGAGCTGTAGCCCTCCTTGGCCGCCAACATCGACGAGGGTGATCCGCTCCTCTGCCGGCGTGCGAGACAACTCGGGGTATGCATCAAACGTTTCAACCAGAACGCTCAAGAGTGCAAACTGTTCGAGTCCAGTGCCGGCGTAGACGGGACGACCATTGTCGGAGCAGCCTATTGAGAGAGACCCGTGGCAACTCAAAAAGCTCACATCGATCTCGATCGTGTCATCTGGATGAGCGTTGATCGAAATGGTGTGACTGATACCCCTGTTTATTATGGTGCCGTCGAGTGCAATTTCGGCAACATCCAAAGAACCATAGTGATGGATATAGAAGTTTGTGGTGGTCGTGGGGAAGAATCTGAGGACGCACCTCATCCGAACCATTCGAAACAGAAAAGCTGAATCGTGAAGTCGTAGAAGATGCCAGTCACGGCGGTCACTGTCGCGAACGACCAAAGCTCCGCCAACGATATGAGTCGACATTTCGTGGACGACCTGCCAGCTTGATAAAGCATCGCCAACATACGTTTTGGTAAAGATCGCCTCGCCCACCCTCGAGTCCCCTAGCCGCTTCCGAGTAGTTCAACTCTCAAGGGGTCTACGCTTAGACCTCGGCCGATGGCAGAACAAGCTGGACTTCCTATTTTTCTCCTTGCAGGGCAACATGGTCGAGTTTCGAAGTTGCTGCGACGAGATCTCCTAAATTTGCTTGCAGGTTCAGTGGCCGGCAGCCTCACACCAGTGGCGTTGACACCCTCGGGCGGTTGGAGCACAGGCTACGGGGTCATGTCTTCCCCACCTTCCTCAGCTAGCTCGCAACCAAACCTCCTAACCGCCCCCATCGAGCTTGCCGGCGACTGGGGCCACATGCTTGAGGGAGCCGCTGATCAGGTCGTCGAACGCATGCGGCATGCATGCCTCGACGGCGTCCGCCTGCTGTCCGACCGCCAGCCGACGCGCCTGCGTGTCGACGAGCACACTTCCGGCACGCCGGCAATCTGGCTGCATCCGGACGGCAGCAGTATGGCCTGGATCATCGTCGATATCGGCGAGCGTGACTGGTCGAAGCTCGCCTACCAGTTCGGGCACGAACTCGGCCATGTGCTCTGCAACAGCTGGCAACCGGACGCCAGGCCGGCGCCGCCTTGCCAATGGATCGAGGAGACCATGGTGGAGGCCCACTCGCTGCGTGGGCTCGCACGTCTGGCGAAAAGCTGGAAGGAGGCGCCGCCCTTCGCCGGCGACAATGCCTTCGGCGATGCCATCGCCCGGTACCGCCAGGACATCATCGATCGTTATGCAGCGCTCGCTGAAAGCCAGGGGCTCACGCGCGACGCCGCTGCGTGGTTCGCCGACCACCGCGGCGAGATCGAAATGCCCGCTCTTAATCCGTTCGCCCAGGCAATGTCGCTGACCATCCTCGCCGAATACGGCCGCGCGCCGGACTGCGTAGAGGCTTTGGGGGCACTCAACCGCTGGCCTGGCCGCACCAGCATGCCGATCGCCGAGTACCTCGGACACTGGGAGGCGAGTTGTGTCGAATTGCGCGCTTCGCCCAGATTGCCGATCCGCCTGCGTGATCTGCTGCACGTTTAACAGCGGGCCAAGTGAAGAGCGCTTAGGCCGGTAGGCGACGGACCGGCTTAGCCTGCGCTCGATGACCGTGTCCGGTCAAAGACATGTCGGTCGTTTCCTTGCTCGCGGGCTCACACGCACATTGGCGTTATGATATGGCATCTCGGCTCGCGGCGCTTTTCGGCGCCGAGTCCGCCATCGTGAGCTCTGGCAGGACTGGTCAGGCCGCGCGACATGCAACATGGGCCGGAATCGCGACCTGAGCGCGATACCCATCAACTTGTCGAACTCGAATTCATGGCTCGATTCAATCGTGTGCGTGGAATTCGGTTCAAAGCGGTAGTCGACAGATTGAACCGGAAGAGTCTGGCGGCGTTATCGGGTCTGGAATGGCAATCCTTTGGAGGACGAAATGGCCAGTACTGGAACAACCCGTGGACGCAATGAGGACCGCGCGAAGGTTGCTGGCGGGCAGGATAATGAAGTGAAATACGAGGCGGGCAAGACCGGCGCGAGGAAGGCTGACGTGAAATCGTGGGCAACAGCCACAAGTCGGTCATCCTCGCGCCCGCCTCGGACCAGGAATTCGCAGCCCAGCACATGCCGAAGGACGGCGTCTGGATTGTGGAAGTCGACGCCGACGCCGGTCTGGATAAGCGTATCGCGACGGGCGGATATCGACGCGCACGCCAGTCCCGGCGTGCTTCCAACCCTGCCGGCCTTTTATACAGGGAAATACGAGCGCATGTTCGCCCTCCTCGTCGAAGACGGCGAGTTCGAGTTCGCGACCAAACGGAGCGCTCATGATCGGCTTCCACATCTCCCCATGATCTGGGGAAGCGGCAAGCAGCGCCTTGATTTAAATCATTTACGAAATTGCCGCCTATGCCGCTGCGGACGAGCGGCAAGCCTGCCTTGATTGCGATCAATGACAGCTCCGGCGGCTGGGCCAACAGTCTGTTGGACGACCAATAGACTCAGGAGATCTCACATGCTGATCCGCACATTATCCGCCTTGGAATGCACGAAATTGCTGACCGCCAACCGTGTCGGTCATCTGGCATGCGCGAAGGATGGGCAGCCCTACGTGGTGCCGGTGCACTATGCGCACGCCGACAATCATCTCTACGCGTTTTCCATGCCCGGCAAGAAGATCGACTGGATGCGTGCCAATCCCCTGGTGTCCGTCCAGGTGGGTGAACGCGGCCAGGGCCGAGGCTGGAGAAGCGTCGTCGTCGACGGCCGTTATGAGGAACTGCCGGACCGGATTGGCCACAAGCTCGAGCGTGACCATGCATGGTCGATATTGAGCAAGCATGCCGCTTGGTGGGAGCCCGGCGCCCTCAAGCCAGTCATGCCTCCGGTGTCGGACAGCGCACCCCACGTTTTCTTCCGTATCATGATCCAACAGGTGACGGGCCGTGAAGCAAGTGAATAGCTTTCTTCACTGTGGCGACCAGCGCTGGACCGATTCAGGAGGAGCGGCTCTAGGTAGTTTCCCGTAGGGACATAACCGAATTTCGCGACCCGCGGATTCGCGCGATTGCTGTGTCACGGATAAACCGGGAAAACAGCCATGCACGCGTACACCTCCTCCAGAATTTCGCTGCCGTCACGGTCTGCCCAGCCCAACCTGCCGGAGGCTTTTGAGCCCGCACTGCTGCAACCACTCAGCTTCTATCCCGCAGGCGCGGAAATCTACGCCCAGGGCGAGAAGGCCGGAGGCTTCTACC
>NZ_RZRO01000156.1:0-9564 GCF_003997975.1 Mesorhizobium sp. M7A.F.Ca.US.005.03.1.1 | reverse complement strand
CGAGCGGCCGGCCCGTTCCGGCATCGGCAGGGCCGAATGGGCGGCGCGTATGTCTTCGACCCTGGCCAGCACATCGGCGGGGAAGGGCGCCACCTTCGGCCCGGACATGTCGACATGCAGCGACAGCGATTCGGAAGTCGCGGCCAGCCAGCCGTCGACATGGCGGATTTCCTGATAGGCCCGCAGCCGCTTATCGTCATGGTCGATGAGCTGGAAAGAGACCGTGACCTTGTGCTCGAGATGCAGTTCCTGCACGTAGCAGACATGGACTTCGGCGGTGTAGATGGTGAGGCGGCGATCCCTAGCATAGTTCGGTCCCATGCCCATTGCCTCGAAGGCGTCGTCCGAGCAGCGGTCGAACAGCACGTTGTAATAGGCCATGTTGAGATGGCCGTTGTAGTCGATCCAGTCCTTCTCGATGTCCATGGGTTTCGAGACGAAGGGAGTGGGGATGGGCATCGAAACTTCCTTGTTCTGGTGCTGGACAGAGCGTGGCTCCGGAGACTCTATTTGTTCTGACGCAATTTCGGACGGAAAACCGCTTCACACTTTTCCTGGAATTGCTTTACGCATCCATAGACGCATAACAAGCATGGACGCTGGTCCATTCGCGGAGGAATTCATGGCTCTGAGCGACCTCAACCCGGTCGAACGCAACGAGGAAGGCATCGCCGCGGTGCTCGGCATCCTCAAGCAGCAGCTCGGCGAGCGATTCCAGACCGGCCAGGCGATCCGCTCGCAGCATGCACATACCACCACCTACATTCCGACGCAGGCACCGGATGGCGTTGCGTTCCCCGAGACGACGGCCGAGGTGCAGGAGATCGTGCGCGCCTGTGCGGCGCACCGCGTGCCGGTGATCGCCTTCGGCGTCGGCTCCTCGCTGGAGGGTCACACCAACGCACCGGGCGGCGGCATATCGGTCGACACATCGCGCATGAACCGTATCCTGGCGGTCAATCCGCAGGATCTCGACTGCACGGTCGAACCCGGCGTCACCCGTGAGGATTTGAACCGGCATCTGCGCGACACCGGCCTGTTCTTTCCGATCGATCCCGGCGCCAATGCCTCGCTGGGCGGCATGGCCGCAACGCGGGCCTCCGGCACCAACGCGGTGCGCTACGGAACGATGCGCGAGAACGTGCTGTCGCTGACCGCCGTCATGGCCGACGGCGAAATGGTGACGACCGGCAAGCGGGCGAAAAAGAGCTCGGCCGGCTATGATCTGACGCGGCTGCTGGTCGGCTCGGAAGGCACGCTCGGCATCATCACGTCGCTGACCTTGAAGCTGCAGGGCATCCCGCAGGCGATCTCCGGCGGCGTCTGCCCGTTTCCGAGCGTCGAGGCGGCCTGCAACGCGGTTATCGCGACGATCCAGATGGGCATTCCGGTGGCGCGCATCGAACTGGTCAACGCGCTGCAGATGCGGGCGATGAAGAACTATTCGAAGCTCGATTATCCCGAAAGCCCGTGCCTGTTCGTCGAGTTTCATGGTAGCGATGCCGGCGTTGCCGAACAGGCCGAAACCTTCGGCATGATCGCGGAGGAAAATGGCGGCGGGCCGTTCCTGTGGACCAGCGTCGCCGAGGAGCGCACCAAACTGTGGAAGGCGAGGCACGACGCCTACTGGTCGTCGCTGACCCTGCGGCCCGGCGCCAAGGGGCTGTCGACCGATGTCTGCGTGCCGATCTCGCGCTTTGCCGAATGCGTCATGGAAACCGAGGCCGATATCGCCGAGATGGGCCTGATCGCGCCGATCGTCGGCCATGCCGGCGACGGCAATTTCCACGTGCTGGTGCTGATGGATGTGAACGATCCCAAGGAGATCGCGCTGTCGGAAAAGTTCGTCGCGCGGCTCAACATGCGAGCCATCGCCATGGACGGCACCTGCACCGGCGAGCACGGCATCGGCCAGGGCAAGATCGGCTTCCTGCGCCACGAGCTCGGCCACGGCGTCGACATCATGCGCACCATCAAGCAGGCGCTCGATCCGCTTGATATCATGAACCCGGGCAAGATCTTGCCGGGAAACTAACCGATTTTCCGACGCAAGGTTCGTAGGCGGCCAGTCTTGACCGCGCCACCATTCGGGCCGAGGCTTGGCCGGTAGCAGGGCCTGAAGCCAACAGGCGTGCCAGCGGAGGAGGATGCCATGGCGATTTCACGCAAGGAAGAAGCGCGCGCGCTGAGTGCCGACGAACACGATCTGGTGGAGAAGTCTCACCATCCGGCGGTGCAGGAGCTCTCCGACGCCGATCTTGCCGGCCTGGTCAAGCTGTTGCGGGAGCGGCGCGACAAGGCGCAGACCGAAGCACACCGCCGCCGGCGTGAGATCCGGGGCAAGGGCGCGGCGAAGGGCGCTACGCCTTCGAAGGCTGATGGCGGGTCGCAGCTCAAGCTTGCGGTGCTGGCCATGGCCATGCGGCGCCTGAATGGCGAGGCCGAGCGGCGCCGGCAACTGGCCGCCAGCGTTTCGCTGATCGAGAATGCGCGCAAGGCATTGGTGATGAAGCAAGGGGCGGCATCGGACGGCCCCGCCTTCAACTCGCGCACCGCGCGCAGGGGTATGCGGCCGGTGGCGAACCAGAGGGCGCCGGATCTGGTCCGGCCAATGGAACTCGGCCGGCAGCGCAGGGCGGCCAAGGTGGCACAGGCAAAGCGCGACGCACGCTGAATTCGCGGTGATCGCGGGCTGAAATCGTTGAGGACGCCTGCCTACCGTGCGGCAGGCTTCGCCTGTCCGCCCTCGACAAGCGTCTGCAGCATGGGGCGGGTTGGCGCGAAGAATGTCGTGCCGGTGTGCGGTGTGGAGAAATCGAGCAGGCGGTCGTAGGCGCCCGGCGGCTCGCCGATATACATGCGCTGCAGCATTTTTTCGGTGACCCAAAGATATCTGGAATAGCCGATGAAGTAGGTGCCGAACTCGTTCTGCCCCGGCCTGCCGAACGGCATGTTGTCGCGCAAAATATCGTACTCGTTGCCGGCGGCATCCTCGATGGTGGCCAGCGACTTGTGCGATTTGCGCGGCGCATCGTCATCGTCGATTTCGATGTTGTCGATCTTGGTGCGGCCGATGATCGCTTCCTGCTCGGGCGTCGGAATGCGCGCCCAGGCCTGCATGTCGTGGAGATATTTCTGGACGACGACATAGCTGCCGCCGGCGAAGTCGGCGTCTTCATCGCCGATGAGCGCAGAGGCGGGCAAGTCGAGGCCGGTCGGGTTGGCGGTCCCGTCGACGAAGCCGAGCAGGTCGCGCGCATCGAAATAGCGAAAGCCGGAAACCTCATCGATGACGCTTACGCCGTCACCGAGATTGTCGAGCAGGATGCGCTCGAACTCGAAGCACATGTCGGGTCGCTCGGAGCGGATGTGGAAGAGAAGATCGCCGGCGGTCGAAGGCGCCGAATGAACGGCACCCTTGATCGGCGCGAACGGTTTCAGTTCCAGCGGCCGCCGGTCTGGAGAGAGACGATCCCAGAGATCGCGGCCGATGCCGGCGATGCACGACAGCCGCCCGGAAAGGTCGCGGAATCCGACATTTTTGACGAGATCGTCGAGCCCGCCGAGCACGGAGGCAACCTTGGCGAGCGCGCTCTGCCCACTGGCGACGGTGACGACAAGAAAGACCGCCGAAAGCGACAGCGGAGCGTCGACACTTTGCGCATCGATCGGCACGCGATCCCAGTTCTTGCCCGACATCCGATTTCTCCGCTTCGCCGGGATTTGTTTCAGATCACCGGAGATCGCGCAACTGGATGAATTGCCTCTTTATCGACACGCGGATGCGGGTAGAGTGCGGCGGAAATTCAACCAACCTGTTCGGAGCTGATGCTCGCACGCCTGTTCGTGATCTTCGGTGGCCTGTTCGTGCTGGTGCTGTGTGCGGCGCTGGTGGTGCCGTATTTTATCGACTGGACCGGCTACCGCGCCGACTTCGAGCGCGAGGCGAGCGCCATTCTCGGCCGCAAGGTGACCGTGCAGGGCGACGCCACGGCAAGGCTGTTGCCGTTCCCTTCGGTGACCTTCTCGAATGTCGCCGTCGCCGGCGGCCCCAACGGCCAGCCGGCCATGACGGTCGAGACGTTTTCGATGGATGCGGAACTGGCGCCCTTCCTGCGCGGTGAAGTGCTGATCTTCGACATGCGGCTGGTGCGGCCGAAAGCGACCATCGATATCGCCAATGACGGCACTGTCGACTGGGCGATACGGCCGTCCTCGCCCTTCGACCCCAGCCAGATCTCGATCGAGAAGCTGACGGTGACGGAGGGTCAGATCGAAGTTCGCCATGCCGCTGGCGGGCGCAGCCATCTGTTTTCCGAGATCAATTCGACCGTCTCGGCCAAGTCGCTGGCCGGCCCATGGCGCATGGACGGCACGCTGCGGCTGGACGGGTTGCGCACCGCGGTCACCGCGTCCACCGGCAAGGCCGAAGGCTCAGGACAGATGCGGTTTCGGCTGAAGGCCGATCCGGACGCCTATCCGCTGGTCATCGAGACCGACGGCAATGCCGGCATCGTCAATGGGGCTGCCGTCTACTCCGGCCAGTTCAAAATCTCCGGTGCCGACAAGAACAGCGCCGAGCTGCGCGGCACCGATGGCGAGACGGTGAAAGTCTCGGCCGGTAAGCCCGATCCGGGCTTTCGGCTGAACGGCAAATTTTCGCTCGACCACCAGAAACTCGGGGTCGACGAATTCCGCTTCGAGACCGGGCCGCTCGACAACCCCTACACCGCCGATGGCAAGGCTTCTGTCGATCTCGGGCTGAAACCGAGTTTCGCCATCGAGGCCAATGGCGCGCAGGTGCAGTTCGACGAGGCGGTGGGCGCCGAAGCCGGCGCCGGCCTGACGCTGGACCAGCGCATCGCGGCGTTCGAGCAAGCGCTGCTCGATATGCCGAAGCCGACCATCCCCGGCACTGTCGAGGTCAAGCTGCCGGCGGTGGTGGTCGGCGACACCACGGTGCGCGACGTGCATCTTTCCGCCGAGCCGGTCGATGGGGGCTGGTCGGTGAAATCGCTTGCCGCGACCTTGCCCGGCCGCACCACGCTGGAAGCGGATGGCATGCTGGTGCTCAATTTGGAAGGGCATTTCGGCTTCAACGGCTCGCTGCTGCTGGCCGTGGCGCAACCTTCCGGCTTTGCCGCCTGGCTGTCGAAGGATGTGGACGAGGCGATCCGCCGTCTGCCGGCCGCCGGCTTCAAGGCCAAGGTCGACCTCTCGCAGAAGCGCCAGGCCTTCAGCGATCTCGAACTGATCCTGGGCAAGGCGAAGTTTTCCGGCCGCATCGATTCCAGCCAGCCCGACGATGCCAAGCCCTCGGTGCTGATGCGGCTCGAAGGCGGTGATCTCGATGTCGACGGGCTGGCGGCCTTCGCCTCGATCTTCGTCAGCGACAAGGGCGCCAATCGCTTTGCCGACCGCGACCTCGATTTCCAGATCAAGGCCGGGCCGGTCAACGCCGGCGGGTTGACCGCCGACACGGTCGACACGGCGCTCAGGCTGCGCGACGGGCTGCTCGAAATCGACCGGCTTTCGGTGGGCGGGCTGGCCGGCGCCTCGATCAGCGCCACCGGCCGGATCAAGGATTTCCCCGCGAGCCCGACCGGCAAGCTCGATGCGTCGGTGGTTGCCGTCGATCTGAAGCCGCTGATCGATGTCGCCGCCCAGCACTATCCCGACAGTGCCGTGCTCAAGGGACTGTCGAGCCGTGCTGCTGCCTATCCCGAGCTGTTCCAGGATGCGCGCATCGACCTGGTGGCCAGTGCGGCCGACAATGGCGACGGCACCACGGGCCTGGCGGTGAGCGGGCAAGGCAAGGCCGGCGGCTCGGCCTTTTCGGCGTCGCTGTCGGGGAAGGGCGCGGTGGACAAGCTTCTCGAAGCGCCGGTGGCGCTGACCTTCAACGCCAAGAACCCTGATGCCACCGCGCTGCTGGCGCTCTATGGCCTGCCGGCGCTGCCGCTCGGCATGCTGGGCGAGGCAAACACCGATATTCAGGCCAAGGGCACGTTTGGCGGCGGCCTGGCGACGAATTTCAGCCTTGCCGGCAATGACTTCAAGGCCGGTTTCGAGGGAACGATCGCCGACACGCCGCAAGGCCTCGCCGCCAAGGGCAAGCTCAGCCTCGATGCCGCCGACATCGAGCCATGGCTGATGACGTCGGGCATCGGCCTGCCAGGCATGGGGGCGGGCATGTCGACGTCGCTCGCCGCGCAGGGCGACTACGGCAACGGCCTGCTGGTGCTGGACGAACTCAGCGGCGCCATCAACGAAGCGGCGGTGTCCGGCGACGTCAATATCGATGTAAAGGACGGCGTGCCACATCTGGCCGGGGCGCTGGCGCTCGACGAACTCGACCTCGATCCCCTGGCGGTGGCGCTGTTCGGCGACTCCGCCTTTCTGGCCGACAAGGAGGGCGCAGCCAAAGACCGGGCAGGCAAGGGTGGCGTGTGGCCGGCGACACCGTTCAGCCAGAAATCCAGCCTGCCATTCACCGCCGACCTCGACCTGACGACGGCAGCACTGGCCGCCGGCCGGTTCGCCACCGCCTATGACGCCGCCTTTTCGCTCAAGCTCGACCAGGAAGGCATCCGCGTTTCGGATCTCAAGGCGAAGTTGCTGGGCGGAGCGCTGACCGGCCTATTCGAGTTGAAGAACAACAACGGCACCGGGCTGTTCTCTGGCCAGATGAAACTGGCGGGCGCCGATCTGGCGACCGTGCTGCCGGATGCCGGCATCAGCGGCATCGGCGATTTCTCGACGGCGCTGTCAAGCAGCGGCAAATCGGTCGAAGGGATGGTGGCTGCCTTGTCAGGCTCCGGAACTGCGGCGTTGAAGGGCGTGAAAGTTGCTGGCCTCAATCCAGATGCGTTCAGTGCGTTCCTCGCCAAGGCGGATGCGATCGGGCGCGACATCGATGCGGCCAAGACCGCCGGCTTCGCGCCCGAGATCGCCGCTGATGGCAGTTTTGCCGCCGGCGATACCGACATAGCCTTCACGGTTGCCGGCGGCACGCTGCGGGCGCCGCCGGTCAGCCTGGAAAATCCAGCGGCGACCTTGTCCGCCGACATCACGGCGGATCTCAACGCGGCCACGGTGTCGGCCAAGGGTGCGATCACTTATCAGCCTGGCGACGAGGCGCTGGTCGGCTCCGAGCCGGTTGTGAATTTCACCGCCGAGGGGCCGTTCGGCGCGGTCAAACGAGCATTCGACAGTGAGCCGCTGGCGCAGTTCCTGACCCAGCGCGCGCTGGAGAAGGAGCAGCAGCGCGTCGAGGCGATGCAGGCCGCGCTGCTCGAGAAGCAGCGGCTGCGGCGCGAAGTGCGCTATTACGCTGCGCTGCAGGATGCTCGCGACAAGGCGGCCGAGGAATTGCGCCGGCAGGAGGAAGCAGCGCGGCTCAAAGCCGAAGCTGACGCCAAGGCCAAGGCCGAAGCGGATGCACAGGCTCAGGCTGAGGCGGACGCAAAGGCTCAGGCCGACGCGAAGGCGAAAGCCAAGGCGGACGCAGATGCCAAAGCCAAGGCCGATGCCGAAGCGAAGGCGGCTGCCGAAAAGCAGGCCGCCGACGAGGCGGCCAAAGCGCAGGCCGAGCAGGAGCGGCAGAAGGCGGAAGAGGCGATGCGTATTGCCTCGCAGGAAAAGGCAAGGCTCGAAGCCGAACGCAAGGCCGCGCAGCCTCCGAAGGTGGAGCGGGCGCCGCTGCCGCAGGCCAACGACAATCCGCCGCCGGCCAAGCCGAAGTCCAATCCGTTCACGATCGACAATCTGCTGAAGTCGCTGCAGTAGCGAAAGTTGGAGGTCTCATGACGACTTTGAGCCGTCCTGACTTAAGCGATATTCACCGGGGCGATTGGGTGGATCGCCGATTGCCGTCCGCATGGCGACCATATACGCGACTGGCGCGGCTGGATCGCCCTGTAGGGATATGGCTGACGCTTTTTCCTTGCTGGGCTGCGCTGATACAAGCGTCGCACGGTTTCCCGGACTTTCTGGAACTGGCTGTCTTCTCTCTCGGCGCTTTGCTGATGAGAAGCGCCGGCTCCACGGTCAATGACATTGCGGACCGCAAGTTTGACGGCCATGTCGAGCGGACTCGCTTCCGGCCGCTGGCGAGCGGACAGATGGGCGCCCTGCAGGCCTTTGTCTTTCTGACCGTTGAGCTTGCACTCGCGGCTGCCCTGCTGTTTTTTCTAACTCCCTACACGCGCCTGGTCGCTATCTGCGTTCTGCCGCTCGTGTTCATCTATCCGCTGTGCAAGCGTTTCACCCATTGGCCCCAGGCCGTGCTGGGCGCGGCGTTCAACTGGGGGATGCTTATGGCATGGGCCGAGGTCGCAGGACATATCCCGGTGGGAGCATTGCTTATGTGGGCCGGAGCCATCGCATGGCAGATCGGTTATGACACCGTCTATGCCTACGTTGACGTGAAAGACGACACCCGCCTCGGGCTGAAATCGACAGCGATCTTGTTCGGCCGGCATGGCAAGACCTGCATTGGCCTTTTCTATGCTCTGACGGTTGGCGCGTGGTCGCTTGGAGGTTGGTTGTTGGGCATGTCGCTGCCTTACGCCATTGGAATGCTGGTGGTCGCCGCGCAGCTTGGCTGGCAGACCTGGCGGATTGACCTTGCCCGTCCGGAGGTGAATTTTCGTCTGTTCCTGGCAAATATCCTGACAGGCGTGCTGCTGGCCTTGGCAGCCTTCATCGGAACATGGTGAGCAGGCTCATTAAGGTGGCGGAGCTTCATTACGGTCTCGATCGAGCAGCCGCCGCAGCATCGGTTCGATACGTGACAGTTCGTCGAGATGCGCCGCCGACAGCTCGGCCAGGCAATCGTCGGCGCGCTCGGTCAGTTGCAGCAGCACGCGGCGATGGTCGTCCTTGTCCTGATCCCTTGTGACCAGCCCTGCCTCGCCGAGACGGTTGACCAGTTCGACGGCGCTGTGGTGGCGAATGCGCAGGCGTTCCGCGAGATCGCCAACCGTCACCGGGCCGCCGCCGGGGAATCCCTTGATCGCCAGCAGCGCCTGATGCTGGCGCGGGGTCAGGCCGGCGTCTTCCGCCTGGACCTGGCTGAATTCGAGGAACCGGCGGATCAGGTAGCGAAACTCCGACAGCCGCTGGTAATCGGCCTGGCTGATGGCGGGACGTTGTTCTCGTGGCTGCGACATATCAGACATGTGTTCGTTTTCCGGCGAAAGCTCAAACGGATTTCGGGCGAAACCGGCTTGAATATTTATATCGTGTTACGATACATAGCCACCGACAAACCCGGCTGGCCGCTTCGACCGTGCCGCATCCCAGACATACGGCCGCCGCCAGGAAGCAACTGCCATGAAGACCCATCATTCGAACCCGGAGCACCTGCGCGATTTCACCACGGATCCCAGGGTGCTGCTCGTCGCCGCCATTGCCGTGGTGGTGGCGACAGCCGGGTTGTTTGCCGGCATCGCGCTTTTGAAGCTGATCCGGCTTGCCACCAACATCGCCTATTTCGGCCAATTCTCGCTTGCCGACCTGAAGCTCGAGAACACGCCGCTTGGGCTTGCCGCAGTCCTAGTT
>NZ_RZRO01000155.1:0-9998 GCF_003997975.1 Mesorhizobium sp. M7A.F.Ca.US.005.03.1.1 | reverse complement strand
GCCGCAGTCCTAGTTCCGGTCATCGGTGCGCTGATCATCGGCCTGATGGCGCGCTATGGCAGCGAGAAGATCCGCGGCCACGGCATTCCCGAAGCCATCGAGGCGATCCTGCTCGGGCGCTCGAAACTCGACGCCAAGGTGGCGATCCTGAAGCCGCTGTCGTCGGCGATCTCGATCGGTTCCGGCGGACCGTTCGGCGCGGAAGGACCGATCATCATGACAGGCGGCGCGATCGGCTCGCTGATCGCACAGATGCTGCCGGTCAGCGACAACGAGCGCAAGACCCTGCTGGTGGCTGGTGCGGCAGCGGGCATGACCACGGTGTTCGGAACACCGATCGCCGCCATCATGCTGGCGGTCGAACTGCTGCTATTCGAATGGACCCCGCGCAGCTTCATTCCGGTGGCGGTCGCGGCCGTTATCGCCGAGGTCGAGCGCACCATGCTGCATCTGCCCGGGCCGATCTTTCCGTTTCAGGGCGGCATGGAGGTGTCTTTTGTCGGCCTTGCCGGCTGGGTGGCGATCGGCGTTTGTGCAGGACTTCTGTCGGGACTGCTGACGCAGATGGTCTACGCCTGCGAGGACGGTTTTCAGAAGCTGCCGATCCACTGGATGTGGTGGCCGATGCTTGGCGGCCTGGTGGTCGGCATAGGCGGGCTGATCGAACCGCACGCGCTCGGTGTCGGCTATGACAACATCACCGACATGCTGGATGGCCGCACCGTCGCGACGGCGGCACTCCTGCTGCTGGTGGTCAAGGCGATCATCTGGTCGGTAGCGCTCGGCTCGGGAACGTCGGGAGGTGTGCTGGCGCCGCTGTTGATCATGGGCGGGGCTATGGGCGCTGTGCTCGCCGGCGTTCTGCCTGCCGCGGATCCGGGTTTCTGGGCGCTGCTGGCAATGGCCGCCACCATGGGCGGCACGATGCGCGCGCCGCTGACCGCCACGTTCTTCGCCGTCGAACTGACCGGCAACACACATATGCTGGTGCCGCTGATTGCCGCCTGCGCCGCGGCGCATGCCGTGACCGTGCTTCTGATGAAGCGTTCGATCCTGACCGAAAAGATCGCCAGAAGGGGACACCATCTGGTTCGCGAATACCGTGTCGACCCTTTCGCCCTGACCCGGGTGCGCGAGGTGATGACGTCGCAGGTCGAAAGCGTGCCGGCGACGATGACGCTGCATGGCGCAGCAGCCTTCCTGACGGCGCCGGAAACACGGCATCCGAGTTTCCCGGTGGTCGACGAGAACGGTCAGGTGCTGGGCCTCATCGATCCGCCGGCGATCTTGCGCTGGAGACGCGCCGGCACGCACCGCACCACCACGCTTGGCGCGTTGCTGGCCGGCAGCAAGGTGACGCTGGCCTATCCGGACGAATATCTCGAAGGTCTCTCCGACAAGCTGCTGATGGCCAACGTCTCCCATCTGCCCGTCGTCACTCGCGAAGGCTCGTTGCTGGTCGGCTATGTCGGCTGGAAGGATCTGATGCGCGTGCGGTCCAGGAAACAGGCCGAGGAGCGCGAGCGTTCGACCTTGCTTGGCTTTGGCACCAGACGCAGGAAAAAGGACGACGCGGTCGAAAGCCTTTAGATACTCTCTCCTCGCTTCGCCCACTCCAGCACATGGAGCCTCAACGCCGAGGACAGGTTGGTGTCGCGGGGCCGCGTCTCGTCGACTTCGGCGACAAGAGCAGCGAGCGTCAGCTCCCTGGTCGCCGCGATCGCGACGAGGTCGTCATAAAAGGGCTTTTCAAGCGAGTAGCTGGTGCGGTGGCCGCGAATGGTCACCGAACGCTTTTCGACCGGGCTCATTGACGGCCGGGGTCGCCGGGCTTTTCACGACGATGCCCGGCAACGAATTTTTCGCTCTTGTCGGCGGCGACGCGGTCGCGTTCCTTTTCGGCCTTGGAGCGGCCGTGCAGCGCGCGGTTCTGTTCGGCGGCGCGCAGCTTTTCGTCCCGCGCCTTCTGCTTGCGGGCCTGGCGGAGATTGACGATTTCGGCCACGGCGTAAGTCGCCGGCCTATTTCTTGCGGAAGGCGTCGAGCGAGACCACTTCGGCGCCCTTGGTAGCGGCGTCCGCGGCCGCGGGCTTCTTCTCCGCCTCGGCGGCGGCCTTCTTCTCGGCCTTCGGCTTTTTCTCGGAGACGATGGTCAACGGCTCCGGAGTTGGCGCAGCCGGTTCATCGGCTGCCGCACCATCCGTCTTGACGTCGAATTCGAGTTCGAAATTGACCGAGGGATCATAGAAGCCGCGCACGGCCGAGAACGGGATTTCGAGTTTTTCCGGCACATCGGAGAAGGACAGGCCAACCTCGAAGCCGGTATCGGTCACCTTCAGGTCCCAATACTGGAACTGAATGACGATGGTCATCTGCTCGGGATAGCGCTCGCGCAGCCGCGAAGACACGCGTACGCCCGGCGCGCCGGTCAGGAAGGTGATGAAGAAGTGGTGGTTGCCGGGGAGGCCGGTGCGCGCGACCTCGGCCAGGACCTTGCGCATGACGCCGCGCAACGCCTCCTGGGCCAGAATGTCGTAGCGGATGTGGTCGTCGGCCATGTGGCGGTCGGGTTCCGTTGAATCGTCCGCATAGCTGTAATCAAGCTTGAGCGCGGCGTAAACCGCATATAGATCACCCTCGCGCGGAAGCGAAGACTATTGCCAGCGATTTGATCGCTCAGGCGCTGGCGAGCGCGCTTTGCTTTTCGGACGATGCCGCGGAGCGGCGCTTGCCGAAGGCGCGCAGGAAGGTACGCACGCCATTGGTCGCGGATCGCAGCACCTCGTCCTCGCGCGGCGAGCCGCCAAGCATGAAGGTGGTCTGCAGTTCGGCATTGACGAGGCCAAGGAACTGGCGTGCCGCCACGTCCGGGTCCTCGATCGTGAGATAGCCGCCATAGGCGAGGCGGGCGAAGCGGGCGGCGATTGCCGGCCATGTCCTGCCCGGTCCCTGTTCGCGCCATTCGGCAAACAGTTCGGGATAGCGCTCGCCTTCGGTCTGGATCAGCTTGCGCAGGAATTTTCCATCGCGGTTGCAGATGCAATTCTGATTCAAGCGCACCGCAAAGCCGATCAGGTCGGCTTCGAGATCCCCCGGCTGATCGGGGAAGGTGGCAATGGTGGCGAAGATTCCGGCATTGCAACGTTCGGTCAGATCACGGACCACAGCGACGAACAGTTTTTCCTTGTCGCCGTGATGGTTGTAGATGGTCTGGCGCGAGACGCCGGCTTCGGCGGCGATCAGGTCGATGTTGGCGCCGGCGAAACCTTCGCGGCAAAACACGGTGGCGGCGGAGTCGACGATCGACAGGCGCTTGGCCTCATGACCGCGTGGCGGGAAAATGTCAGGAGAAACGTGCAGCTTCATAAAAAACTATATAGAGGCGATTGACGATTTAGACAAGAGTGTCTAAATTTGTGGACACAAGATTAAGAGATTTCGCATGAGAGAGACGAACAGAACTCGCTCTCGAGGTGTCGGAATCTGACGGGATGGAACGTCCTAGGTTAGACGTCGCCTGGCGGCGGCAACCAGATTTGAAAGAAGCCTCTATCATGAGTCCCAAATTCCTCCGCATCGCGGTCGTGCTCGGCTTGTTGTCCGCCATCGGCCCGTTCGCCATCGACATGTATCTGCCCGCGCTGCCGTCGATCGGCGCCGATCTGCATGCCGGCACCGCTGCCGTGCAGATGAGCCTGTTGATCTTCTTCCTGTCGATGGGCTTTGGCCAGATCGTCGTCGGGCCGATCTCCGACATGGTCGGCCGCAAGCTGCCGCTCTACGGCGGCCTTGCGCTGTTCATGGTCGGCGGCATCGGTTCGGCAATGGCGCCGACCATCGAATGGCTGATCGCTTTCCGCTTCCTGCAGGGGCTTGGCGCCAGCGCCGGCATGGCCGTTCCGCGCGCCATCGTGCGCGACCTGCATACCGGCAATGAGGCTGCCAAGCTGATGTCCTTGCTGATGCTGGTATTTTCGGTGTCGCCGATCCTGGCGCCGCTGACCGGCAGCGTGATCATCGAGAATTTCGGCTGGCGTGCCGTGTTCTGGACGGTGACGGGCGCGGCTCTGCTGGCCACCATCCTTCTGGCGACCTCGCTCAAGGAGACGCGGCCGGTGGAAGATCGCGCCGGGTCCTCCTTCGGCACCGCGCTGTCGGCCTACCGCTTCCTGATGGGCGACCGTAACTTCCTCGGCCTGACGGCGATTGCCGGCTTCGGCATTGCCAGCTTCTTCGTCTATCTGTCGAGCTCGTCGTTCATCCTGATCGACCATTACGGCCTGTCGCCTTCGGTCTACAGCGTGTTCTTCTCGATCAACGCGGTCGCCTTCATCGGCATGTCGCAGATGACGGGGCTGCTGGCCGAGCGCTTCGGCCTGCGACGCGTGGTGCGCGTCGCGGTGACCGGCTATGCCACGACGATGGTGGTGCTGTTCGCGGTGATGGCGACGGGCATCGACCGGCTCGACGTGATGGCGGCGCTGCTGTTCGTCGGCTACGGCTTCCTTGGTCTGGTCATTCCGACCACGTCGGTGCTGGCCATGGAAGAGCATGGCGAGATTGCCGGCACGGCGTCAGCGCTGATGGGCACGCTGCATTTCGCCATCGGCGCACTGGCCATGGGTGTTGCCGGCGTGTTCTTCGACGGTACGCCGCTGCCGATGGTGGCCGGCATCACGCTCTGCGCGGTGATTTCCTTCACGCTGGCCAAGGTCACGCTCGGCCGCTCTCGCGAGGCCGTCGAGGCGCCGGCCGAGTAGTAGACTTTCGATGAGAACGAAGGGGCCGGCTCATGCCGGCCTCTTTGCCATTGGGCGCGGACAGTTCCGTCCGAAAGGCGTTGACGACGCCCGGTTTCGGCTGTAGCAGCGATGGTCATGATGATCGCAACGGCTCTCGTGGTGGTAGGAAAGCGCATGGGCAGGATGGTGTAACCATCCGGCGATAGCCACCCATGCGCGGTAAACAGGCTCCTGACGGGGCCTTTTTTTATGCCCGAAATCCGGGCGATGCCCCGTCAATCATCCTCATCACGCAATACACCACGGATCAGAACCATGACGGGCGAGAACCCTATTCAAACCGCGAGCAAGCGCATGACAGGCGCGGAGATCGTTCTCCACGCACTCAGAGACAATGGCGTAGAGCATGTCTTCGGCTATCCTGGCGCCGCCTTGCTGCCGATCTACGACGAGATATTCCAACAGGATGACATCAAGCATATCCTCGTGCGCCATGAGCAAGGTGCGGGCCATGCCGCCGAAGGCTATGCACGGTCTACGGGCAAGGTCGGCGTCATGCTCGTCACATCCGGTCCAGGCACGACAAATGCGGTAACGCCACTGCAGGATGCGCTTATGGATTCGGTGCCGATCGTCTGCCTGACAGGACAGGTGCCGACAACGCTGATCGGCTCCGATGCCTTTCAGGAATGCGACACGGTCGGTATTACGTGGCCCTGCACCAAGCACAATTCGTTGGTCAAGGACGTCAACGAACTGGCGTCAACGATCCACAGGGCTTTTCACATCGCCAAGTCCGGACGACCGGGACCTGTCCTCGTCGACATGCCAAAGGACGTCCTGTTTGCCACCGGCGTGTACACGCCGCCCTCGGATGCTGCTGCACTGAAGAGCTGTCGGCCGACGGTGGAGAGCGACATCAACGAGATCGGCAAGGCGATAGAGTTGATGGCCAATGCCCGTCGTCCAGTCATTTATACCGGCGGTGGCATCGTCAATTCCGGCATGGAGGCATCGAGACTGCTGCGGGAGCTTGTCGAACTGACTGATTTCCCGATCACTTCGACCCTCATGGGGCTTGGCGCATATCCGGCATCCGGCAAGAACTGGCTGAAAATGGTCGGCCTGCACGGATCGTACGAGGCGAACATGGCCATGCATGAGTGCGACGTTATGCTCTGCATCGGCGCCCGCTTTGACGATCGCGTGACTTCGCGCGTGGAGGCTTTTTCACCGAGCTCAAGGAAGATCCATGTCGATATCGATCCCTCCTCGATCAACAAGACCGTCCGTGCCGACGTCGGCATCCAGGGCGATGCCGGCAAGGTGGTGGACAGCCTGGTTCGCTCATGGCGTGCGCTGCCGCAAAACCCTGACAGAAGGCGCCTCGACGAATGGTGGAAAAAGATCGCGCGCTGGCGCGGGCGCAACTCCTTCTCTTACGAGATGAGCAACGAGGTGATCATGCCGCAATATGCGGTCGAGCGTCTCTACGCGCTGACGAAGGATCGCGACACCTACATTACGACCGAAGTTGGCCAGCATCAGATGTGGGCGGCCCAGTTCTACGGTTTCGAAAAGCCGCGTCGCTGGATGACGTCGGGCGGCCTTGGTACGATGGGCTATGGCTTGCCGGCGGCATTGGGCGTGCAGATCGCGCACCCGGAAAGCCTCGTCATCGATATTGCCGGCGACGCATCTGTCCAGATGACGATGAAAGAGATGTCGGCGGCGGTTCAGTACAATGCGCCTATCAAGATATTCATCTTGAACAACTCTTACATGGGCATGGTTCGCCAGTGGCAGCAAATGCTTCACGGAAACCGGCTTGCGCATTCCTATTCCGAAACTTTGCCCGATTTCGTCAAACTGGCTGAAGCGTTCGGTGCGGTCGGCATACGTTGTGAGAAGCCGGCCGACCTCGATGACGCGATTCAGGAAATGATCG
The DNA here is from genome assembly GCF_003997975.1 of Mesorhizobium sp. M7A.F.Ca.US.005.03.1.1. Classification (NCBI taxonomy): domain Bacteria; kingdom Pseudomonadati; phylum Pseudomonadota; class Alphaproteobacteria; order Hyphomicrobiales; family Phyllobacteriaceae; genus Mesorhizobium; species Mesorhizobium sp. M7A.F.Ca.US.005.03.1.1. Next base: position 3,308 of record NZ_RZRO01000155.1, on the reverse strand, counting down.
ATGTAAACCGGCCGGTGCTCTTCGACTGCCGTGTTGCCGAACTCGCCAATTGCCTTCCGATGATCCGGACGGGCAGAGCCCATAATGAGATGCTCTTGCCCGGCGAGACCTTCGCCAGTGCAACCGATGAGATCGGCCAGGGACTGGTATAGACCCCAGAGCGGGATGCATTCGAATTGAATCGTGCATCCCGCTCGATTGCGTCCGACTTCAAGGCTACAGCCCGGTTTGCGCCAGCACGAAGCGCAGCCGCGCCTCGACGGGGGCCAGCGGCAACGGAACCATCTCATAGCCCAGTTCCGTGTAGACGCCGACCAGCGCATGGTGGGTGCGCTCGGCCTCGTCGAGCGTCTGCTTGCGCTCTTTGTCCTGCGCGAAGATCTCCGGCCAAAGCGGGGCGACGAAGACGCGCCGATGATAGCGGAAGCGCTCTGCGGCAGCGTGGGCGTGTTCGGGTATCGGCAGGCCGCTCAGCCTGAGATAGCCGAGCGTGTCCGGAACGCCGCGATCGAAAAAAACAGGACGCCCGGTCTGTTCTTGCGCAATTTGATACGAGCGCATCTCCCATGACAGCATCAACTCGGCGTACAGGGCGCGATCGTGCCAAGGCAAAGCGGGTCCGCCAATGGCGGACTGGTCGCGGATAATGCCGCGGCCGGCTTCCACCGAGGCGGCAAAGCCTGCGTGGCGCAGGGCTTCGATCAGGGTGGTCTTGCCGGATCCGGGACCGCCGGTCAGCACGAAGAATCGATCGGAATCGTTTTGCATGTTTTGTCCATGGCGAGGGAGCACGCGGCAGGGCGCGTTCGCGGCGGAACTGCCGTCGCGCATGCTGGATATCGGAGGAGGGGAGAAGTGGAGGTTTCTGTTGCCAGGTACCTCCGAACCCCGCCTAGAAGTGCGAACCTCTAGGGCTTGATTTGAAGCTATCGCACCGCTTACGCGGCGAGACGTGCTTCCGCATAGTTGTCATTTGCAACTACAGGTTTAGCCCGATGACGGTGGTACCATGCCGGGCAAAAGTACGATCTTTACACCTTCGTCGATCCTATTTCGCCCCCAGCAAAAACCGCTCTGTCGTCAACAGCGGCTTTTGGTGGAGGCGCCGGGTACCGCCCCCGGGTCCGAACGGCTTATTTCATCGCCCATTTATCGCCATAGTCGGTCAAGCCGACAAACCGAATATAGGGGGCGATCGCAGGAAATGAAAGGACGCAATGGCACTTTGTCCCCGTGTCAAAACCGCAAGTCCGAAGGGTTGACTTGAGCGCGGTCTCAACCGAAGCTTTGCCACGGTGAGGAGTTATCGACATAGCGCACAAGTTGCAGCAGCGCCACAGCCCTCATCGATCGGATCCGTGGCGCCGACGAGGGGAATTTTGATGGCCGACTATCTTGCAGACGTGAAGAAATACGATGCCTCGGCGAGTGCCGACGTGGTCGACAAAATCGTGAAGCATCTTGGCATTGCGCTTCGGAACCGCGATTCCTCGCTGGTGTCTTGCACCGATCCGAAGGAACTGGAGCGCGTCAAGGCTGGCTGGGTTGCCAAGAAGCTCGGCATATCGGACGACAGCAAGGCCGACGCTTCGATCGAGAAGGTCTGCAAGGCGATGGCCGCCGACAATACCAAGAACCGGGTTACCTTCTACTACCTGGTTGCCAAGGACCTGGGTAAGCTCGGCTCCCTCTGACGGCCGCGCTTCAATTCGCCGGGCTGGCGCGGTCCATGCGCCAGCCGGTGATGTTGTTGGGGACTGACTGGCTTCGGGCATGGCTTGCGCGCTGCTTTGTGGTGTTCGATCGCCCGTCTGTCAGTTATGATGGCTGGACAACCGAATCGAGCCGGAACCGATGCGCCAGTATCTCGACCTCCTGCAGCACGTGCTGGACAACGGCGCCGACCGCGGCGACCGCACCGGCACCGGAACGCGCTCCGTCTTCGGCTACCAGATGCGTTTCGACCTGGCGCGCGGCTTTCCCGTCACCACAACCAAGAAGCTGCATCTCAAGTCGATCATCCATGAGCTTCTGTGGTTCCTGGCCGGCGACACCAACATCAAATATCTCACCGACCATGGCGTCTCGATCTGGGACGAATGGGCCGACGAGAATGGCGATCTCGGCCCGGTCTACGGCAAGCAGTGGCGTTCCTGGCCGGACGGCCATGGCGGCTCGATCGACCAGATCGCGAATCTTCTCAAGGAGATACGCAGAAATCCTCAATCGCGGCGGCTGATTGTTTCGGCATGGAACCCAGCCGAGGTGGAAGCGATGGCGCTGCCGCCCTGCCACTGCCTGTTCCAGTTCTATGTTTCGCAAGGGCGGCTTTCCTGCCAACTCTACCAGCGTTCCGCCGATATCTTCCTTGGCGTGCCGTTCAACATCGCGTCCTATGCCCTGCTGACCTTGATGGTGGCGCAGGTGACAGGGCTGAAACCCGGCGATTTCGTCCACACACTTGGCGATGCGCACCTCTACTCGAACCATTTCGAGCAAGCACGCGAACAGCTGCGGCGCACGCCGAGGACGCTGCCGACGATGTGGATCAATCCGGAGGTGAAGGACCTCTTCGCCTTCCGCTTCGAGGATTTCCGGCTGGAAAACTACGTCGCCGACGCGTCAATCAAGGCGCCGATCGCGGTCTAAGGCCGCAAATTTCAGTCCATGCCGACCATCACGTCCGAGGCTTTGACCACGGCATAGGCCTGCTTGCCCTTTTCGAGCTTGAGATCGGCGACGGCCTCGTTGGTGATCGAGGCGGTGACGATGGCGCCGCCGCCAATGTCGATCCTGACATGCGAGGTGGTGGCTCCCTTGACGATCTCGGCGATCGTTCCCTTGAGGACGTTGCGGGCGCTGATCTTCACCGGAGTTTCCTTTCCAAGGTTTCTTTTCCCGGTCTTACCAGAACAATTGGTGTCGTACAGACGCTTTCATGAGGCGCCGGGCCTTCCCTTGTTATATTCATACGGATATATCGGTCAGCAGGCTTCGAGCCGGCCGGATTTCAAACCAGGGAGAGTTTTCCATGACGCGCAAAGGTTTTGGATCGAGGGCGATCGCCATTGGCGGTTTGGCTGCGGCGCTGATGGCAGTCGTGCCGGCAGCGCATGCGGAAGACAAGGTGGTGGTGTTTGCCGCAGCCAGCCTCAAGGACGCGCTCGACGCGGTGAACAAGGCCTGCGAGGCCGATGTCGGCGAGGCGGCGACTGTCTCCTATGCCGCGAGCTCGGCGCTGGCCAAGCAGATCGAGGGCGGGGCGCCTGCCGACGTCTTCATCTCGGCCGATCTCGACTGGATGAAAT
>NZ_RZRO01000154.1:0-10217 GCF_003997975.1 Mesorhizobium sp. M7A.F.Ca.US.005.03.1.1 | reverse complement strand
GATGACAGCCGTCCTTGCCCTTGGCGCCGCCATGACCGCCGCCTTCATGGTGCTGCGCGGCAGCGGCTCGCCGGACACGTCCTCCCCGCGCTCCGCGCATCCGGGCGGCGAGCCGGCAAGCATCGAACTTGCGCGATGCCGGAGCATCGGCATGGCCGCCGTGTCTGACCGGGCCTGCAGGAAGTCGTGGGCCGAAAACCGCCGGCGTTTCCTGCAGTCGCCACAACATGTTTCACCTTATGCGGATCCCTCGGTTGACAAGGACCAGAGCCGGCTTCTGCCGCTTCAGCCATCGACCGCGCCGGGTACGGAAGACCATCACCAGAGCGGGGTGGCGCCATGAACGACACCGGCGTCATCGACCGCTTCCTGGAGACTTTTACCCGCTACATCGATTCAGGCTTTGGCCTTCTCGGCGGGGAAGTCGCGTTCCTCACCTCCACCCTGATCGTCATCGACATCACGCTCGCCGGCCTGTTCTGGGCTTGGGGGGCGGACGAGGACGTACTGCACCGGTTGGTGAAGAAGACGCTCTATATAGGCTTCTTCGCCTTCATCATCGGCAACTTCAACCGTCTCGCCGGCATCGTCTTCGAAAGCTTTTCCGGACTTGGCTTGAAAGCCGGGGGATCGGCACTTTCGGGTTCCGCCCTCCTGCAGCCGGGACGCGTTGCGCAGGTCGGCATCGTGCCGGCAATCCGATCCTCGAAGCCGCAAGCCAGCTGATGGGCTACGTCTCGTTCTTTGAGAATTTCGTCCAGATCGCGGTGCTGATGACCGCCTGGGCGATCGTGCTGATCGCCTTCTTCATCCTCGCCGTCCAGATCTTCGTCACATTGATCGAATTCAAGCTGACGACACTTGCCGGCTTCGTGCTGATCCCCTTCGCACTGTTCAGCAGGACTGCCTTTCTCGCCGAAAAAGTGCTCGGCAACATCGTCGCCTCCGGCGTGAAGATCCTCGTCCTCGCCGTCATCGTCGGCATCGGCTCGGGTCTCTTTGGCGAGTTCACCCGCGGCTTCGGCGCCGAACAGCCCACAATCACGGATGCGCTGTCGCTCGTGCTGGGCGCCCTGTCACTGATGGGTCTTTCGATCTTTGGTCCTGGTATTGCGACGGGCCTTGTTTCCGGTGCGCCGCAGCTCGGGGCAGGGGCTGCTGTCGGCACAAGTCTCGCTGCCGCCGGTCTTGGTGCCGCCGGTGCCATGGGCGCCCGCGCCGGATTGAGCGGCGGCGCAAGTGCGCTCAGTGCAGCTGGGCGCATGTCCGCGGCCGCCGCACGTGGCGGCGCGCATTTGGCCGGTAGCACCTCGACTGCTTACGGCCTTGCCGCTGCAACATCCGGCCAGAGCGGCGCAGGCTCGATCGCCGCCGGCTTGGCTGGCGTCGCCAGCGCCGGGGCCGGCGCTTCTGTCCAGCCGGTGAAGCAGGCGCTATCGCGCGCGGCGTCAGCCCTGTCTTTCAGCCAGCAGGCCGGCCGCTCGGCCGCATGGACTGCGACCGGTGGGGAGCAGCCATCGGGAGTAGCGGCTTCTGGGCGTAGTTCAGGCGGTGAGGCCGGTGCGGGATCTCCGCCGGAATGGGCCAACCGCATGAAGCGCGGCCAGACCATGAGCCATGGGGCCAGCATGGCCGCGCATTCCCTCCGCTCCGGCGACCATGGCGGTGGCTCGATGAATGTTTCCCTCAGTCAGGACGAACGCCGATGAACCTCTTCAGACGATCTTCCGTTCGGTACGGAACAACACCGCAGCCGGAGACGCCATATCAGCGTGCCGCCCAGGTCTGGGATGACCGCATCGGTTCAGCCCGTGTACAAGCAAAGAATTGGCGGCTGATGGCCTTCGGCTCACTCGTCCTGGCCGGCGGTTTCGCTTCGGCCTTGGTCTGGCAGTCGACGCGCGGGTCGGTGGTCCCTTGGATCGTTCAGGTCGACAAGCTCGGCGAGGCGCAGGCCATCGCTCCGGCTGTTGCCGATTATCATCCGACCGATCCGCAGACCGCATGGCATCTCGCCCGCTTCATCGAAGAGGTGAGAAGCATTCCGGACGATCCGGTCATCGTCCGCCAGAACTGGTTGCGCGCCTACGACTACACGACCGATCGCGGCGCCGTCTCTCTCAACGACTACGCGCGCCTGAACGATCCTTTTGCCAAGGTCGGCAAGATACAGATCGCGGTCGAGGTCTCCAGCGTCATCCGGGCTTCCCCGGACTCGTTCCGCGTCGCCTGGACCGAGCGTCGCTACGAGAACGGCAGCCTGGCGAGCACCGAGCGCTGGACCGCCATAATCACCATCGTCATTCAGCAACCCCGCGACGCCGACCGGCTGAAGGCGAATCCGCTCGGCGTTTACGTCAACGCCATCAATTGGTCGAAGGAGCTTTCATGATGTCCGCGGCACGAACGCGCAAGACGACGAGACGGACCGCCCGCGACATCACAAGGGTACGTTCGCTTGCTCTGGCATTGCTGTCAGCGACGGCGCTCGCCGGCTGCGCCTCGAAAAAATACATCCCGCCAGAGATCCGGTATGACGATGCGGTCCCCGCCGTGCAGAAGGCCGGCCCGCCCGGTCCGGTAAAGGTGGTGGAACTGCCGAAACCGCTTCCGCTCCCGGGTCAGCTGAAGCCGGTCGGGATCAGCAGGGCGAAGCCCGAGCCGGCCGATCCCAGACAGCGGATCAGTCAGGCGAATGAGACCGCTCGGATGCAGCCGGTCCGCGACGGCTTTATCAACGCGATCCAGCTCTATCCCTGGAGCGAAGGTGCGCTCTACCAGATTTATGCAGCGCCCGGTCAGGTCACCGACATCGCGCTGCAGCCGGGTGAACAGCTCGTCGGCTCTGGACCCGTCGCCGCGGGCGACACGGTGCGCTGGATCATCGGCGACACGCAGAGCGGGGCAGGGGAGCGGCTACAGGTCCACATCCTCGTCAAGCCGACTCGATCTGACCTTCAGACGAACCTCGTCATCAACAGTGATCGCCGCACCTACCATCTTGAGCTGCGATCGACCGAAAAGACCTATATGGCCTCGGTATCATGGCAGTATCCGCAGGATGAGTTGATCGCGCTGCGGCGCCAGAACGCACAGGCGTCCGCAGCACAGCCAGTCGCTGCCGGCGTCGACATCCAGAAACTCAATTTCCGCTATCGCATCGAGGGTGACGCCGCACCCTGGAGGCCGCTGCGCGCCTTCGACGATGGCGCGAAGGTCTACATCGAGTTTCCGTCTGGCATTGGCCAGGGCGAGATGCCGCCGCTCTTCGTCATCGGCCCGTCAGGGGGCTCCGAGCTGGTCAACTACCGCGCCCGGCAGAATCACTACGTCGTCGACCGCCTCTTTGCCGCTGCCGAACTAAGACTCGGCGGCAAGACGAGCGAGAGGCGCGTCCGCATCGTGCGCACCGATGGGAGCCGGCCCCGGCATAGCGCAGGATTGTTCAGATGAGCGACCCAACGAATGGCTTGAACCGGGACATCCGCGCTGAACTGCGTCTGCGCCCCGAGCCTGCCAGGGTGACGCGACTCTCGCGCAAGGTGCTGATCGGTCTGGGCGGGGTCGCCAGTGTTGCCATCCTTGGCACATTGATCTGGGCCCTCGACAGCAGGCGGCGCGGCATGGAACCAACATCCGAACTCTTCATCACGGAAAACCGCTCGACCGCTGACGGGCTGCAGACGCTGCCGAAGGACTATGCTGGCGTTCCAAAGCTCGGGCCCGCGCTGCCTGGCGATCTCGGCCGACCGATCCTGCGCGCGCAGGAGCAGGGCAGGCCCGCCATTGCGCCTGACATCAGAACGCCTCGCGTCGATCCGGAAGAACAGCGCCGCCTCGCCGAGATCGAGGCCGCGCGCGTCGCAAAGCTCTTCACGGAAACCAGCGCGCGGACAGCTCCGTTGCGGCAGGGTACCGGCGCTGGAACCTCCATCGCGGACACCAAGTCCGGATTGACGCCGCCGGCCGAACCGACGGTGCCTGATGCAGTGTCCACTCAAGATACGCAGGACAGCAAACTCGCCTTCGTCAACGCCAAGCCGGATCGTCGCACCGTTAGTCCCGATCGGCTCGAGGCGAAGGCTTCGCCCTACGTCGTCCAGGCCGGCACGGTCATACCCGCGGCCCTCCTTACCGGCATCCGCTCCGACCTGCCCGGCGTGATTACCGCTCAGGTCACGGAGAACGTCTACGACAGCCCGTCAGGGGTATATCTCCTGATCCCCCAGGGTGCAAAACTGGTTGGTCAGTATGACAGCCAGGTCGCCTTCGGTCAGTCTCGCGTACTCCTGGTCTGGAACCGGCTCATCATGCCGGACGGCGCCTCGATCGTGCTGGAGCGCCAGCAAGGCGCAGATACCCAAGGGTTCTCCGGACTTGAGGACGAGATCGATCATCACTGGGGCCAGTTGTTCCGGGCCGCAGCGCTCTCGACCCTGCTTGGTATTGGAGCGTCGCTTGGCTCCAGCGACGACGAAAGCGATATCGCGAAAGCGATCCGCGAGAGCGCGCAGGATTCGGCCTCCAATATCGGTCAGCAGATCGTGCGAAATCAACTCAACGTCCAGCCGACACTCACCGTCCGACCAGGGTTCCCGGTCCGTGTCATCGTCAATCGCGACCTTGTCCTGGCACCTTACGGCGTGCCGAAGGAACCGTCATGAGCAAGCTGAAACTCTCTGCAATTCCGGATGAGCGGCCAGTCAAGATTACGGTCGAGTTGCCTGCCGCCGTTCATCGAGATCTTGTCGCCTACGCCGAAGTGCTGGGCCGCGAGACGGGACAGACGGTCGCCGATCCCGTAAGGCTGATTGCGCCGATGCTGGTGCGATTCATGGCGACGGACCGCGCGTTCAGCCGGGCCCGACGCGACACGAAATCAGGATAGGCGGACCGTGGCGCGCTTCGTTTCCACGAAACGCAGGGCGACGTCGGGCCTGCTGCGAATGAAGTCGGCAACCGCATCGAGAAGCTCGGTAGCATGCACCGCCATTTCAAAGCCGCCCGGCAGGATGCCGGCCTGTTCTCTTCGGTCCGTTTCCTCCATGGCGAGTGTGCCGTCGAGATCAGTCAGAACGCGGCGAAGATTGCGCAGGAGTCGTGCGCCGGCCAGGGTCGGTCGGACTCCGCCTGCGTGGCGTTCGAAAAGAATTGTTCCCACCGCGTGCTCAAGGCTACGGATGCGCCGGCTCAGTGCGGAATGGTGGATGCCCATGCGTCGGGAGGCGCCGAGGAAGCTGCCCTCCTCGAACACGATGAGGGCGCATTCGAGCGTGATGAGTTGGACGCGTCGCCGCATGGCGCTTCCTCCACCTGGAAGTGATTGTGGCCCGCGCCCACCACGCGAACTGTCCAGTCGCCCGCCTATCTGCCCCATTGAAGTACCTGGTCAAAGCCCCCCGGTTTGGGGGCGAGCGCCTCAGTTGCCAATCGCACCAGTCGGCGGGCTCGCCTTCCGCGTTTCATGCAATCTGGCGAGTGTGCGTTCATCGAAGCTCGCCGTCACCGCCACTGTCTCTTCACCGCCTATGATCTTCGGCAGCCCCAGCGGCGTCACCCTGAAATGCAGTTGGACCAGGCGCAGCAGCCAGAGAGGGTTCATCTCGATGATGATCGTATCGATGCTTCTGTCCAGGCCCCACTCGACGATGCCTGACAAAAGCGCATTCGCCACCGGGCTCAGCATTCTTCCCCGTTCTCGGTACTGCGGCTCGACGCAGTAGCGCGTCCATTCCCAGATGTTTTCGCCCACGGGGCGTTGGCCTTCGCAAAGGTCCGACAGGACCTCCGAGAGCAAGTGGGGGCGGGTCGAAGGCAGCATGCGCTGGTAGCCGACAACGCGCTCCTCAGCCGTAAAGAGCATGTGGACTGCGTGCTCATTGTCGAACCGGTCGATTTCACGACCATCTGCGCGCCGCAGATCCGTCCAGCCCTTTTCTTCGACAAAGACCTTGTGGCGAAGGCGGAACGCCTGTTCCAGCTCCGCCTGATATTCTTCTGAATTCTGCGATGTAACCACAAGAAGCATCTCGGTTATCCTCCAGTTTGGAGGTCAACCAATGGTCGCTTCCTGTAGAAGGCGGCATCACGCGATTGCGTGAGCTAGGCGATCAGACCGTGACGAAAGGCTTCCGCGACAGCATGCACTGTGCTTGCTACTCCGAGCCTCTCGCGCGCCGCCCGCAGGTGAGTGTCTGCCGTGTTGCGACTTACAGCGAGACGGTCAGCGATCTCATCGACAGTCAAGCCTTCCGCTGCCCAGCGCAGAACGTCCCTTTGTCTCGGAGATAAACGTGCCGGCCGGATATCGCGTTTTGCATCAGTGATAACAGCCGCGCAGCCGAAAGCGTAAGCTGCAACCAACTGAAAGGCGAGACGGTCGTGGGGATCCGGATCCAGCTTTTCTCCCGCGACGGAAAACCCGACCGGCTGCCCATCCAATGTGGCAAACGGGACTGTCAAACCCTCGCATAATCTGAAGTCGGTTGCCTCGTCCATGATCCGGCGGCCGAAAGGACAGACCTTGCATAGGTTATCGATCTCGCTCCAGAGGAAGGGCGTGCTGCCCCGGTTCACAAGTTGAATCGTTGGATCGCGATATAGGTAGCCCTTTGAAAAATATCGCTCGGACCATTGTTCTGGCCAGGCATGGAGAATGACATGCGAAGCTTGATCATGTTTCAGAGCTTGGGGTGGGGGAATTAGTCCTGCCAGAAGATTGGTCGCGCCAATGCGTCCGGCGTAGCCAAGGATGTGTCGGCATATTTCCTGTTGAGTTGAGCTCTTACCGACATTGTTCAGAAGCTCGTACGTATCGTCGATGCGTTTAAACCATGCCATATGTACTCCTGCGTCCAGTACTAGGCCGGGACGCGCGCTGCGCCCGTAATCTGGTTATCTATCCGTGGTCTGCTCGCCAGCGTCCTTATCCCTGTTTCGGCCAGGTTTGGCCTGCGCCTCCAGTCCCAGGATCAGGGTTTCGATCAGGAAGTCGTAACCATCCTCGAGCGGGGCGACGTTCCCGCTTTTCCAGCGCATCACGAACGACCGGTTGTACATTTGCGGCAGGTATCGCGTAACCAACGGAAACCGCGCTGGGTCAAGCGCATCAAGGCCTGCGTTAAATGTTTCTACCCATTCCGAGTCTTCGGTAGCGCCGTCTGCGGCGAGTTCCATCGTGATATAGCCTTCCAGGGCGCCAACCACTGAATTGAAGGCATTGATCAAAGCCTGATCCTCGAATCCGGCTTGGGTGAGCGCAGTCAGAATGATCTCGACCCAAGGTGCATTCGGCGCGCCGTTGGAGCGGATATGCGGACCGAGCAGGGGTGCGGCCCTGGGGTGCTCGTGGACTCGCGCGCGAAACCGGCGGAATAGAAGCCGGATCGTGTCGCGCCAATCGTCCGGCAGATCCGAGGGTGTCATCAGGCTTGCAATCAGCGCGCCCGAAATTTCGGCAAGCAGATCCGACTTGGCGCCGCCCGCATGCCAGTACAGGGCGGCCGGATAGACGTTGAGCCGGCGGGCGAGAGCGCGGACAGAGAATCCGGCTATTCCCTCGTCGTCGATCAGGGCAATGGCGGCCTCCACAACGCGCTCCCGCGTCAAGCCGATAGCGCCTGCTCTACCGACCGAGCGCTTCTTGGTGGAAGACTGTGTGTTCAAGGCAGCTTTCCGTCACCACTATGCGAGGCCGAGGATGTGCCCGACTTCTGTCGCAAATCGTTCATTGTCCCCTGTTGTCCCGATGCTCACCCGCAGAAAGTGACGATAGCCGGCCTCCATCCATGGCTTGACGACTATGCCTTTTTTGATCAGGGCGCTAGCCACAGGGGCAGCTTGGGTCGCCAAGTCGAGGAACAGGAAGTTGGTCTGTGACGGGACAACGCGGACACCCAATCCGGCCAGGCGATCGGCGAGGATGTTTCGGTCGTGCCGTATCTTGGCCGTGGTCTGCAGCATCCATGCTTCGTCCTGGAGCGCGGCAATTGCGGCAGCCTGCGCGGCCGCGTTGACGTTGAACGGGGTCATGCATGAACGCATCGCCCTGGCGATGCGTTCATCCGAGGCGATGCCGTAGCCCGCACGCAAGCCGGCGAGACCATAGGCCTTGGAGAAGGTGCGTAGCACAACCCAGGAAAGATCCGAGCGACCGCCCAGCACCTGCAAGCCATCCGGATAGCTGGAGTCGATCATCTCGAAATAGGCTTCATCCAACACGAACAATGTCGTGGGATGCACCGCGTCAAGCAGCCGGTCGAGTGCCCTACGCGACAAGGCCCGCCCCACCGGATTGGAAGGCGATGAGACGAAAACGATCTTTGGTCTGCGTGTGAGCTCATCCGCCAACCCGTCCACGTCATAATCGAGTGCTGGTGTCATCGGCACCTTGAGCACTTGTGCACCGGCCGCCATGGGCTCGATCTCGTGCAAGCCGAAGCACGGTGAGACGGTCAAGACCGAATCACCCTTTTGCAGATACGCGCGGCAAAGTGCTGCAATCAACTCCTCCGAGCCATTGCCGCAGACGATCTGATCAGAGGAGGTGCCGAGCTTTTCCGAAAGCACGTGCCGCAGCGCAGCCGACGCCGGGTCGCTGTAGCGCGATGGGACAAGTGATGCCAGGGCGGCGGACACTGCCGGCGATGAACCGTAAGGATTCTCGTTGCTTGCCAATGCCGCAATGTCTTGCAGGCCACTGACCCGCCGCGCGGCAACTGCCGATATTCCAGCGTTGTAAACGGGAAGAGAGGCGATTTCCTGCCGAGGGCAGATGGCGTCGTTCGGAAATGACTGCATGATCCTACCTTCTCCTTTTTCTCGCTATTCGCGTCGGTTGCCCCCCGCCAGGGAGGAGGCCAATCCGGGCAAAAAATGTCGTTGACACGGCAAAGGTATATACATAATGTTTTTATTGTCCACTGAACAATAAATCTCAAAGCGGCGGACACTGAGACACTGCACCGACCATCGTAGGTGGCTTCGATGGGCACATGCAGTGTGGGAAAGGGATGGAACAATTCGCACCGGGCGACTTGGGCGCCAGAGTGCCGGCGGATAGGCGTGCAACCTGGGTCGTATCAGCGAAGGCCTCGTGCGCAGGCCGCAAATCCGAAAATGTCCAGGAAGGGAAATCCATTATGATCTCGACCCGACGTTCGTTGCTCAAGATGGGTTTGGCGGGGCTGCTTGTTCCCCAGGGGCGCGTTGCATCCGCAGACGAGAAGAAGGGGCAGTCGTTCGAAGCCTGGCGACACGATTTCGAAGCCTCCCTTCCAGCACGCATGGCGGCCGCCAAGGTCTCAGGAGCCGCCGTCGCCATCGCCTCCAGAGACAGCGCGACGCGCTACACTGCGGCCTTCGGGTTTGCCGATCTGGCGCAAAACCGCAAATTGACCGCGGACACGCCAATGCATTTGGCTTCGGTCAGCAAACTGGTCACCGCCACGGCCCTGGTCCAGTTGTTTGAGCGGAAGGGCTACGATTTGCACGATGACATCAACAAGTTCATCGACTTTCGGATCAAGAACCCTCGCCACCCGAGCTTGCCGATCACGCCGCATCAGCTGATCACGCACACATCCAGTATCTCGGATAAAGGCTACGACGATCTGGACGTGGCCACCGACGGAGATCCGACGCAAAGCCTGAAGGGCTTTCTAAAGGACTTTCTTGTCGAGGGTGGCGCATACTATTCGCCTACCACGTCGTTTTGCCCAGCCAAGCCAGGCAATCGATGGAGCTACTGCAATGTCGGGGTGGCGTTGGCAGGTTATGCGGTCCAGTGCATCAGCAAGCAGAGCTTTTCCGCGTATACCCAGAAGAACATATTCGAACCGCTGGGTGTTCGAAATGCGCATTGGTATCTGAAAGAGTTTGCACCAAACGTTCTCGCCAAGCCTTATGAATATGGGAAAGGCGCGTTCAACGAGCTGCCGCAGGAGGGATATCCTGATGTCCCGTCTGGAATGCTTCGTTGCTCGGTAGCCGACCTCACAAAAATCCTGCGTGGCATGCTTGGCGGAATAACCGGCCAGTGCGCGATTTTGTCGCCACGCGCAGTAGCCGCCATGTTGCACGACCAGGTCGATCCGGAACTGGTTTCGTACCAGGGGCTGGGCTGGGTTTCTGAGCCGATCAACGGGCACGATTTCGTCGGGCATTCCGGCAGCGACGTGGGCGCCTCCAACATGGTGGTCCTGACGCGGGATCAAACC
>NZ_RZRO01000153.1:0-10278 GCF_003997975.1 Mesorhizobium sp. M7A.F.Ca.US.005.03.1.1 | reverse complement strand
GCCGCATTGGCAGGAAATATTGAGGCAGCCTATCGTCTGGGCGATCGGCATGTGAAGAGTTCGCCGCCAGACTATGCGGACGCCGCAACATGGTACCGACGGGCGGCAAATGCCGGCCATCAGGCTGCTGCCCGTGCGTTGGCATCGCTTTATCTTTCCGGAAACGGAGTCGCACGGGACGTCGAAGAGGGAGCGCGCTGGCTGCGTACGTCCGCAAATGCGGGAAATCAGCAAGCGCAGGTCGACTTTGCCAATCTGGTTATCGAAGGAGCAGGCGAGCCTGGCGACCGCGCCAGCATCGCTGGATGGTTCGAGGCGACCGCCTCATCGGGCGATCTGATTGCAGCGTTCAACCTCGGCCTCTGCTTTGCCGAGGGCGTCGGCGTGCGAAAGGACGAGGAGCAAGCTGCCCGATGGGTGAGGCGGGCAGCCGAAGGCGTGGCCGATGCGCAATATGCCTACGCGCGAATGCTTCAGGATGGGCGCGGCGTGGCTGCCGATCTGAAACAAGCCCGTTGCTGGTTTGAGCGGGCGGCCAATGCTGGCATGGTCGACGCGCAGGTGGCGTTTGCCGAAATGCTTCTCAACGGACGTGGCGGCGCCTGTTTGCCTCAGGCTGCCGCGCAGTGGTTCAAGCGGGCAGCCGCAGCCGGGCACGCCGGGGCTATGTTTGCGATCGGTGCCCAGTACGCGAATGGCCAAGGTCTGTCCTTCGACCCGGTCGCAGCGCAGAAATGGTTCGCGGCCGCCGCCGAGCGGGGACATGGCTATGCCCAACTCATGCTCGGGGGCTATCTCTGCAATGGTCGTGCCGGGGAACACAACCCGGTAGCAGGCCGCCTTTGGCTCGAGCGAGCATTTGCGCAGGGTGTTCAGGAAGCGGCGAATGAACTCTCATAGTTTGCCTCGAAGGCTGGCTCTGCGGGGGCCATAGGTCTGGTGGAAGAGCTACGCTCTGTTTAGGATCCGAGCACCGAGCGCCAATTATCGCTCCTGATTGTGGTCCTTAAATTGGGCCGAGCGGACTCGCCGCTGCAGCGGGACGCCAAGGACGGTGTCGTTTAGGCAACCGCGAAGAGATCGCGCCAAGAAACCGAGATTGAATTGGCCGGCGCCTGGCCAGCGGACGCCAGTCGGGATAGGGAGCGGGCCACACGGAACAGATCCGCCGCCGGAAAGTGGATGCTGCCCGGAAAAGCCCGTCCTCGATCTTGCCCGATGGCCGCTACCGGGGAGCAAGATTGCTTGCCATCGCATGCCGGGACGTCTCAACCGTCGACATATTCCTGCTCGAATCCAGCAAACTTAGTCAGGCCCTGCTGATCGAGCACACGAACGTGGCCCTGCCGAAATTCGAGAAACTTGCGCTCGCGCAGTTCCCGCAGCATCCGGTTGACATGAATGGGAGTGAGTCCCAGTGCGTCCGCCAGATCGTACTGGGTGAGAGGGCATTCATAGCTGTTGCGCGTGACAGAGCCGATTCGTTCCAGACGCGTCATCAGTTCGAGGAAGAGATGCGCCGTCCGC
The DNA here is from genome assembly GCF_003997975.1 of Mesorhizobium sp. M7A.F.Ca.US.005.03.1.1. NCBI lineage: Bacteria > Pseudomonadati > Pseudomonadota > Alphaproteobacteria > Hyphomicrobiales > Phyllobacteriaceae > Mesorhizobium > Mesorhizobium sp. M7A.F.Ca.US.005.03.1.1. The sequence goes on along the minus strand of NZ_RZRO01000153.1, from coordinate 8,751 downwards.
GCCAAGGCGCTGCGTCGTCCCACATTGGTCAGATGTTGAGCGACAACCGCTGCATTGTGCACGAGGGTTTCGAGAACAAGGGAGAACAGATGGGGCGACTGCATGGCCGCAACGGCAAATGTCTTGGTCGAAGCCACCAGAACTGAAATTTCGGTTTGAGCCACAAACGTTTCAAGAGCCCTGCCCGAGTAGGACTGAGGTAGGACGATGTCGCCTTTCAGTGCAAAATCTAGAATCTGTCGCTGCCCGCCGGCAAGTTCATGAGAAATGCACCCCCAGCCCGACTCGACAATGAACATGCGATCGCAATCCTCGCCCTGATTGACGATGACCGTCTCCGCCAGATAGCGCTTCGGCGTGAATCCCAGCCTTTTGATCAGCGCCGTATCGTCCTCATACGACAGGCGTTTTTCATTCCCGCGCAAAAATGGATGTGGCGTCATTCAGAAGCAACCCCGCCCAACTACTGCCCGAACTACCTCCCTCGCATACACCGTACATTAAAATTGATGTGAAGAATATGCTCCAATGCACTATCGATGACGTGGCAACGGCAGTTTTGGTTGAAGATAACAAGTTTTTCCCGGTCGGCCGATGGCGACAGGTTAAGTCTTATTTCTCTTGAAATTTTCCCGCATGGAATCGACTATTTCGCTGGCGACGAGGCAGCTGCGATTGTCCGCTTGCTCGGCGGCATTTCGTAACGTCATCGACGCGTCCTTAAGTAGCCCTCTAATCTCTGCTGCTGACAAAAGCTCGGACGCTTCGAGTTCCAGCAGCACGGATTCACTCACGTGCAGCGCAGCAAGCGCCACCGCTCTAGGCCTTGTGGCAAGCAGTTTCAGAAGGTCACTGCTGGGTCTCGCACGGACTTTTTTTTTGGCCATCGTTGCGTCTCAACCGTTCGGACAAGATGGTTCACGTCTCAAAGTTACAACGCCTTGACGAATTAACCGCATTTCCATGATCGGGAGAGGTCGTTCAATGTGGCGTCAGGCATCTTCCCAAAGCATACTATCCCGCTTTGAGGCAGCGACACAGAGGCAAGTGCTACCGAATTTGCCGTAGCTACGACGTCCCTATCACCTTGCGGTACCTTGCTGATAAGCGGCGCAGGAAGCATGCCTACGACCGAACCGGGGAGGGCATGATGGCAGGAATATGCATGCGGGGGGTGTGTGCGGGCAATTTGCTTCGGTGGCGAGCCGGCCTGGCTACTCCCTAAGGGTGTATGGAGATTGGCACATCCTCAGGTGATACTGCGACGATGAACCGGACGTTCTACGCCAAGCTCTATCACATTGACGGGCTCGCGCGCGCCATCGGCTGGAGGAAACTGGTCTCAGTACTCCTTCGCCGCGCACTCGGGATCGGCTCGGCGATGAAAGTTCGCTGTGGCGATCATGAATTGCTGATCAGGCCTACCGACAGCGACTTGTTTGTCATGTCACAAATTTTTGGGCACGGCGAATATGAAATTGGAAAGGGTGGACAGAGCGCGCTCAACCGGCTCGCGGCAGGATGGAGACGGAGGGGGATCATACCCGTTATCGTGGATGCCGGCGCTAACGTTGGCTACTCGTCGATTTTCCTCAGAGACCAGTATCCTGATGCTGTGGTGATGGCCATCGAACCGGATCGCCAAACGCATGAAGTCTTACTCTCGAACTGCGCCGGTCTAGAGCGGATTATGTCTGTTTACGGCGCACTCTGGTGCCACGAGGGCGAAGTTGCACTTGTCAACAGCGAGCGCCCATCGTGGGCACGGGGCGTGGCAGACGGAGAAGGCGTGCCGTCGGTCACCTTACGGGGCCTTCTTGCCAGACTGCCCAAGGCGAAATTGCTGATGCTTAAGATGGACATTGAAGGCGCGGAGCTGGAGGCAACGCGAGACTGCGGCAAGGTCCTCAAGCATGTGCCGTGCATCATCGTGGAACCACACGACTTTATGTTTCCCGGCCGAGGCTGCCTCACTTTCGTCTACTCGCTTTTGAGCGGAAGGAAGATCGACAGCCTCGTCAACGGCGAGAACCTCATATTCATTGCCTCGGAACTCCTGGCAGCACCGGCAGCCTCACGGCGGCCGACGACCGGGGGAAAGCGAGCGTTGCCGGTGCGCGCGGCCAAGGCTGTGCCTTAGCGGCCGCGCCAGGAGCCGATATCTGCGGTCGTCAAGGTTCGGTGTAGACGACCTTCGCCAACTACGGTTCGGCACGAACACCGTATCTCAGGATCGTCGCATCAGGAGCGACCCAGTACCTGCCTCAAACCCGTCTTGCTCACGTCCGAAGCAGGAAGCGGGAAAGGTTCGACTTGGCCCGCGGTCTTGTCCAGATACTGCATCAATGCCGTCACCAGATGGTAGAAGATGCTCGCCGGCACCTCCGTTGCCAGTGACCTTCCGCGCTCGTCAATCCTGTCGATCCACAAGCCAAGCGGCGCGGGATCGATGTGCCATCTGAACAGGCGCGCGACACGGGCTTCGATCTCAGCTTTCAGGTCAGGCCCGCCAATGCCATCCAAGGCTACGGCTGCCTTGACGGCTTCGCATTGCGGCCAGCTGCGGGAGAGCCGGTCGAGAGGGATTCCCTGCCGCGATACGGCAGCAAAAGCCAGACCTGTTGTCCGGTTCAATCCACTGGCGACCGCCGATGAATAGAGCTTCCTTGCGTAGGCGACCAAGTCTTTCTGGCCGCTCGCTCGTGCGAAATCGACAAGGAGCGAAGCCCATTCGAAGTGATGCCCCGGTTCGGTCCACTGTCCTTCATCTCCCTGCAACGGCAACCAATCGGCGTCGAAACGTTCCCCAACCGTCCAGCTTTCCTGGTCGAAGAAATGGCTCCGGAAGAGATCGATGATGCGTGCTGCCCGACGCAGATATTCACGGTCGCCCGTGGCGCCATACCAGGCAAGAAATGATTCCAGCATGTGCATGTGTGGGTTCGAAGACCGCGCACCGTTCCAGCCGGGGCTCTCGAGGAACCCGGTCAGACTGTCGTGCTCGAGGTGGGCGTCGATGAAACGAAACGTCTGTTGTGCCAGTTCCAGGGCATCGTGGTGTCCGCATCGGTGAGCTTGAGCCAGCGCCAGGAGCACGCAGGCATGGTCGTAGGCGTCCTCGGTCGGGTCGGCCACGCTGCCGTTGGCATTGAGAGTTCGCACCCACCCGCCGCGGTTCGTGCGGCCGAATCTTGCGATGAAGTCGATACCGTGTTCGATGAGTTTGTCCGCCGGACCAGTCCAGCCACGTTCCTTGGCGACTGCGAAAGCGTAAATCTGGCGAGCCGCAGTGCGCATGCGCTTGGGTTTGCCCAATGGCCTCGCATCGAAGCCCAGGGCCTCATGGAAGCCGCCGTAAACATCGTCGACGCCAGCGGTGGACCACAGCGGCAGGGTTTCTTCGAAGAGCCAGTGCTCCACGCGCTTGCGCCATGAGCCACTGATGATGATCCGGTCTTCGGAGGCAGTAAATTTCGTTTCGAGGCGCCCGCTCTTCTCCAGCTGTTCGACGATTTTTTTCACGTTCTGGCTGTGGCTGACGGGTGCGACGAATACCGCATCTGGCGTCGCCACGATCGCAACATCCTTCATCCCGACCACGGTCAGCAGTCTGCCCTGGCTTCTGAAGTAAGAGTCCTGGCAATCGATGGCGACGATATCGCCCATTGTGACATTGCCGTTGCTGTCCGTGGGGCTGGCCTCCATTAGGGATTGCCATGAGCCAAGGTCGGTCCAGTGGAACGAGGCCCTAACCATTGCGATGTCGCGCGCATGCTCCATGATTGCGTAGTCGATCGAGGTCGAGGGGACGGCCAAGTAGAAGCCTTGTGTCAAATAAAGGCCCGAGACGTCGGTCCGCGCTCCCTTGTAAGCCCGTTCCGCGGCGTCCCAGATGTCGGGCTGGAACTCGAGAAAAGCCTCCCGCATGGTGTCGGCTCGAAAGAGGAAAATGCCGGCGTTCCAGTAGAATTGTCCCGAAGACATGTATTTGCGAGCCGACTTGGCGTTCGGCTTTTCGACAAAGCGCGAAACCGAGGCTACTGCGTCAGCATCTGCCGTGGTCTCGATGTAACCATATCCGGTTTCGGGATGCGTCGGCTTGATCCCGAACACGATGATCTTTCCTGAATCGGCGGCAGGCACGCCGGCCTTGACGGTTTCCCAGAATTGCGTTGTCGTCGATATCTGATGGTCGGAGGGGACCACGAGCACAAGGGCGTCGGCTCCATATTCGGAGATCGTTTGCAGGGTGGCTATGGCGACGGCGGCCGCGGTATTGCGGCCGACCGGCTCGAAGATCGGTCTGCCGCCGTTCAGGCCGAGCGGTACTAGGTCCGAGATAACGCGCTCGGCATGCCGTTCGGAGGCTATCAGGTAGATCGGCGTCTCTCCGTCCGGCCGCGCCTTAAGGCGACGAACAGTCTTGGCAAGCATAGAGCCATCCCCCGAAAGATCGTGGAATTGCTTGGGGTTGTCTTCGCGCGAGAGCGGCCACAGCCGTGAGCCGACCCCCCCGCTCATGACAAAACTTACGATCCGGTCAGACATGGTCCAATTCCTCTCAGAATGTCTGGTTGTAGGCTCCGACCTCTGGATTGCCGCCCAGCACGCCATCGAGAGCCTCGAGTATCTCTCGGCGCCGCTCTGGCGACACAGGCTTTCCACAACCAGGACGATCTCCGCTTTGTTCGACGACGCCCAGGCCCCAGGTGCCGTCCTGAAAGCCCGTGGCTTTGATCGGAGCACTGGTTTTGAAGGCGAATGTGTTTGGACTCGCGTGTCCGACTATGTTCACGGTCACGATTTCCGCTCCGCAGTTTAGCGCCAACAGTCGTAACACGCGCCGCACGTGGCCGCCTTCATGAATTCGAGTAGCCCTATCGCCCTAGCTGCCACCCCTCATCCAATATGAGCATGCCCGCCGATGACCGAAAGGATGTCTCGTGCAAGCATGAGAGTCTTGTATTCTGCAAGGTGCGTCCCCTCTCGCGTGCAACGAGAAAGATGGCTGCAACATGCCGCTGACCGCATTCAGGTTCCCATTCGGCCAGAATGTCGACCAACGGCGGTTCGGTCGCCTGACCAGTCTTCTGGAGGTCATTCAGATGGACATCGAGAAGGAAATCGCGGCACTGCGCCCTTGCGTGGAAAGGTTCACGGACTGTGCTGCGTTCGCCCTGGAAGCGATGGAAAATGGAGAGAGTCCCGAACGCATGTCCGCGCAGATCGGTACTCTCGAGCAGAACCTGGCGATCATCCGCGGACGGCAGGCCTTGCTGGAACAGCAGACGTCATTTGTCGACGCCGCGAGAGCAGCGCTGCCGCGCGTTCTACCGCCCCACGGGTCCTAAGTTTCGCATACGCCAATTGGCGGCATTTACCTTCCGGATCACGGGAGTAATCTTCCGCAGCAGTCTGGGATCGCGGGGCCTCGGCTTTCAATGCAAAGACCGGCCAAATGCAACGGCCGCCTGCATGGAGCGGGCTGCTCTGGGTGTCTGCGTATGCCTGCAGGAGAAGCTGAATGAATCGCATGTTCACCAATCAATGGCCCTCGATGACGGACCAGCAGGCTTCCGCCGGCCAAGAGTTCATTGGGCTCTCCGACATTACCGAATTTCTGCGCCGCTACGCTGGAACTATCATTGCCTGCCTTGCCATGGCTCTCTTGTTGGCGGGGTTTTACAATTCGAGCACCGACCCAACTTTCATCGCCAGCGCGCAGATTCTGATCGAGCCGAAATTGCCGCAACACCTGCAGGAGGGCGGCGAAGTGGATCTGTCACTGGATACTGCCCAGGTGGAAAGCCAGATCGCTGTAATGCAGTCGGAAAAAATCGCAGCGATGGTGCTCGACCAGTTGAAACTCGTCGACGATGCGCAGTTCAATCGTTCCCAGTCTCCGACTTTGCGGGACAGATTGACGAAGACCGGAGCTGTCCTGCTTGAGGCCTTGGGGCTGCGGAAAAGCGCCTGGCTGCAGCATTTCGCTCTTAGCGAGCCTGCCGCACCCCCCATGCTGACCGATTTTCAGAAGTTCCGTCGGAGCATGTTGGTTTTCCGCAACGGCCTCGACGTCCGCCGAGTCGGCGTTTCCTACGCGATTGACATATCCTTCACCTCTCCTGATCCCGAGGGCGCAGCCAGGATTGCGAACGCCACGGCCGATGCCTTCGTACGTGAGCAGATCGAAACCAAGACTGACGCAGCCAAGGAAGGAGGCGCGTGGCTGGAAATGCGGCTTCAGCAGCTGCGAACTCAAATGAATGAGGCCATGGCAAAAGCGCAGCAGTTCCGGTCACGGCACGACTACAGCGTCGGCATTGAAGCCAAAGCAGACGGGACGAGTGCTGAGCCGACGCTCGAAGAACTTGAGGTGACGGCTGAAACCTACCAGAAGATGTACGAGAGCTTCTTGCAGGCCTACACCAACTCGGTAAGCCAACAGTCGTATCCGGTTGCCGATGCAAGGGTCATCACAGCTGCGACGGCGCCGCTCAATCCGAGCGCTCCAAGGCCGAAGTTGATGCTGGCCTTCGCGGTGGTTGCCGGTCTCATTTTCGGTATTGGACTTGCGTTTGTAAGGCACGCGTTTGACTGGACCATAAGGTCGCCACGACAGATCCGCGACAATCTGGGCGTCGAATGCCTCGGAGAACTGCCACCGATCGGCAGAAGATCGGGCCTTGTCGACCAAGTGGCAAGATCTCCGCAATCCCGATACAGCCATAGCCTGAGAAAAGTGCGAACCGAGATAAGCCTTGCGGAAACCAGCCGCCCGATCAGGTTTCTTGGGTTGACTGCCGTATCCAACGACGGTTCGAAGAGTTCGGTGGCCAGCAATCTCGCTACGCTCTACTCGATGTCGGGCCTGAAGACGCTGGTGATTGACGCCGACATCCGGCGCCCGACCATGACCCCCTCGCGGCTTCTGAGCCAGTCGGGAGCCCTCGACCTACCGTGCCAGGACCCTGTCCGTCTCAACATCGTTCGTGCTGCGGGGCGGCCGTTCGACATCCTTTCCAGTTCGACCGTGGACGCCAGACACCTCCTGGCGCCTAGCAAGATGGAGGCGTTCCTCTCGGAGCTAGCCGCTAGTGACCTTGCCGCCAACGGACTTCCTGCCTACGACATTGTCATACTCGACCTGCCGACGCTTGCCTCGGGTGCCGACGAACTGATTGTCGGATCTGTCCTGGACGGCGTGGTGATCGTTGCCGAGTGGGGCAAGACACAGGTCCAGACGCTGCAGGAACTTGTCAAGACGTTGCAGGCCTGCAGGACCCCGATACTAGGCGTACTCTTGGCCAGGGTCCGCGCGCCCAAGCGCCGCAAAGCATGAAACCGTAGCGAGACATTCTCCTTCGGAAGTTGCAAAAAGTCTAGGAGGATCATTCCTTGGGATTAGGGGGATAGCCCCTGAGCGTCACGCTACCTCCTTTGCCCTTCTTGTCGACAACCTCCGACCTTGGAAGAGTGCAACAACAAGTCGAAACAGCGATTGTTCCATGACAACGAACGCCTTCGAGTCACATCAGGCAGCCCCGATCTGGGTTCAGCCATCTCTGCCTATCCCGTCCGACAGCCGAACGGCAGTCCTGCACGTCCTTCCCGCATCCGACAACAACGGTGCCGGGGCAGTGTTGACGGACCTTTCGCCCGCGCTCAGGTTGGGAACGACGAACCCTCCTGTGGGCGGTCTCCTGAAGCGCATCATGGATCTGGTAGTAGCATTCACGGCGCTTATGGTTGCCGCGCCGGTAATGATTGTCGTTGCTCTGCTGATCAGGATGACGGCAGGAGGCCCAGCAGTGTTCTCGCATAGCCGCATCGGCTTTGGCGGAAAGCCATTCGATTGCTACAAGTTCCGCTCGATGGTCACCAATTCGGACGAAGTTCTGAAGTCATTTCTCGACAGCAACCCTCAAGTCAGGTTGGAATGGGAGGAGACCCGCAAGATCAGGAACGACCCCCGCGTCACGGTGCTTGGGTGGATGCTGCGTAAGTCGAGCCTCGACGAACTCCCGCAATTGTTCAACATCATCCGCGGCGACATGAGTTGTGTGGGTCCAAGGCCCATCGTCAAGGACGAACTAAAATGCTACGGCGACCACTTAGGGGAATACCTTCGGGCAAAGCCCGGGCTCACCGGTCTGTGGCAGGTGAACGGAAGAAGCAGCATGGACTACGCCAACCGCGTGAAGCTGGACTGCCAGTATGTGCGGAACTGGTCGGTTTGGCTCGATATCGTGATCCTGTTCAGGACGGTTTTCGCAGTCATACGTTTCGACCGGGCTTCCTGAAGTCCCGCCGTGTCACCTTTCCTTGCGCTTCCGGTGGACGGACAGGGACAGACCGATGATATAGGCGCCAGCCAAGACGAATGACAGTATCAGGAACTTAGTGACGGTCACGTAGCCCGGCAACCCGAGCCCATTCCAGGCAAAGCTTCCGACCACAAGCAGCGCAGTCGCCGCGATCAGCGCAGGAGCCTTGAAGCGCAGTCCCATCAGAACGCCTGCCGCCGATATAGCGATTACACTCATGAGCACCGACATCTCCAGTGATACCCGCAGGAACTGATCGCCTCACTGCGGCAGGGAAGGCATCGTCAGCGTGCCCACTGATATGCGGCCTCAAAGTGCAAGGCAAGTGCCGCCGGAAATTGCTAGCATGGTCGGCCAGATCATTGAACTTGAAGCGAACCAGTTCAAAGAAAGGTGCGCGGCGGTTTTCCGTGTGGAACAGCAG
>NZ_RZRO01000152.1:0-10365 GCF_003997975.1 Mesorhizobium sp. M7A.F.Ca.US.005.03.1.1 | reverse complement strand
TAGGGGAATAGGGGAATAGGGGGCGACGGGTCATTGGTGTCCTTGCCGTCGCCGCGCTGGCGTCAACGGCGTCCCACAAAAAATCTCCTCAACCTTTCGAACCTTTTGCTGCGCCGCGCCGACTGATGGTCAGAGGCGAATGGGTCGCCTCGATCAAAAGATCCAGGAGATCATCATGTTCAAGCGCACTCTTACCTCGGGCCTCGTCGCCATCTTCGTCGCCACCGGCGCGCTCGCCGGCACTGTCGGCACGTCGTCAGCCCACGGCATGCATGGCCATCATCATCACCACCACAACCATCACAAGAAGCACTTCAAGAAGTTCTGGTGGAAGCACTACAACCACCACCACAACCATCACCACAGGCACGGCAGGGTGATCATTTTCCTTTGATGGAGGGACCCAATTCCCCAAGAGGGCGGCTTCGGCCGCCCTTTTTGCGTTCGGCGATCACCTCGTGAAGTAAGGCGGCAAAGCTGCTGATCCCCGGCAAGCTACGGCATGCACACATTTCCAAGCAACTGGTCTTTGGCGATAGAGTGCATGGCAGCTTGGCGCATGCATTGCCTTATGCGGCGCTGGTCCCACTCCGTCTCGGCCCCGCCGAGCCACCGCTCCCCCGATCGACGGGGTAGAGGGAAGGCGCCAAGCTTTTGCCGTCAACGCTCGCCCAGCAACGCTCCTTTCCTTTCCCTCCGGAGGGGGAAAGGTGGCGCTGCGAAGCAGCGACGGATTGGGGGACCCACGCGGCAATCGGGCCTCGGGCCGATCAGTCACCCCAGTCATAGCGGGTATGTGCATGGCGTAGCCCCAGCAAATGGGGGAGATTGGCCGCATCAACGTCCTCTCCAACCTCTTCCAGTCGCCGTCAGCGTGGACCTCGGTCCATCCGATTTCCCGGATCTCAGAAAAATCAAAAAAGTTCGAACCTTTTTCCTGGCTGCGACGACAGATGATCAAGAGGCGGATGGATCGCCTCGGTCAACGAAGCAAGGAGATCGTCATGTTCAAGAACACACTCGTTTCCGGCCTTATCGCCACCGCCGTCGCCGCCGCCACGCTGGCCGGCACCGTGCAGCCTTCGGCCGCCCACAGCCATCACCACAACCGCGAAATCGGCATCGGCATTGCTGCCGGCGTCGGCGGCTTCGTCCTCGGCAGCCTGCTCGCCCAGCCGCGCACCGTCTATGTCGACGAAGGCGGTGGCTCGTGGCATGTCCGCCGCTGCTACGATCGCTATGCCAGCTACGACGCAGACTCCGATACCTATCTCGGCCACGACGGATATCGCCACTATTGCCGTCTCTGAGGGGAGGAGGACCCGTTCAGCAACAGAGGGGCCCATGCGAGCCCCTCTTCTGTTGTCTGGATGGTAGCGGTGCGTGCTCCATCGGCCGCTTCAGCGCAGAACTGAAGGGATTGGTCCGGCGACAGATCGGACAGTGTACAGAGATTTTCCGAGCGTCTATCCTGGACCGCGAAACGCGGGGAGAGACCCTTGGACGAGCAGGACCCCAGGGAAGACCTGGTCGAAACGATTTTCCGCAACGGCACCGTCACCACCGTCGGCATCCTGCTGGCGTTTTCGCTGGGCTTCATCACCCATTGGGCCGCCAACCCGATCCCGTGGCAGACCTACCATCTTGTCGCCGTCCTGCCGATCCTGGCCGGCATTGCCTTGCAGATGCGGGCGCTCTCGCTGCTGCTCCACACGAAATGCCTGCAGCGGCGCATCTATGAACGCGCCAACCGCATCTTCATGGCCGGCCTGATATTCACCGCCTGCGGCGTCGGCATGGCCATCCTTCTCGATTTCTTTGATATCGCGACCAGGAGCGCGCTGCCCGGGGCGGGCTGATCAGTCGGCTCGCACGCCACCGATCATCCTGGTCACCTCGGCTGCCGCATCGCGCACCAGCGGGCCGATCTCGGCCAGCCGCTCCGGCGTCACCCGCACCGTCGGCCCTGACACCGAAACGCCGCCGATCGGCTCGCCGAATTCGTTGAAGATGGCGGCTGCCACGCAACGCATGCCGGGGTGCCGCTCCTCGTCGTCGACCGACCAGCCGCGCAGCTTGATCCGCGCCAGATCGTGGGCAAGCGCCGAAATGTCGGACAGCGTCCTGTCGGTGAAGCGCTGCAGGCCTGCCTTGCGCAGCATGGTTCCGACGCGCTCCGGCTCGAGATGCGCCAGCACCGCCTTGCCGATGCCCGACGCATGGAAGGGGCTGCGCGTGCCCGGCCGGAAGAAGGCGCGGATCGCCTGATGCGTCTCGACCTGGCTGACGAAGACCACGCAATCGTCCTCGGCGACGCCGAGATTGGCGGTCTCGCCGGTTCTCTCCATCAGCTCCTGCATGACGACACGCGCGCGGTCGACCAGCTTGCGGCGGCGCAGGAAGGCCGCGCCCATACGGTAGGTCTCGACGCCGATCGACCACAACTGGTCTGATGTGTCGAATTCGACCATTCCGTGGTTTTGCAGCGTCGTCAGCATGCGGTAGGCGGTGGAGGCGGCAAGCCCGCTCTGCGCCGATATTTCGCTTAGCGACAGGCCGCTGCCTTCCGCGACAATGGCCAGGATCCGCAGCGCCCGATCGAGCGACTGCACCGAACTGGCCTCCGAGGGCCCATTGAAAGCGCGCGGCCGGCCGCGCTGGCGTTTTTCCGTGGTTTCCATGGCGTCATTCTCGACCGATTTCGCCAAATGCACAATGAAAAAATTTTTCACTAGAATCGCAGGCCAGGATTCCTGGAAAACGGAAAATCCAATAAAATCAGCATATAGCCGTTGTTTTCTCTAAATGAAAAAATATTCTGAAAAAATTGAAAAATAGCCGGCGTGCTGACATCCTCAGCCAATCCAACAATGACAAACCCGTGGAGGGCTGGAAAATGGCCAGGATGCGCGCTGTCGATGCCGCGGTTCTCGTTCTCGAAAAGGAAGGCATTTCCTGCGCTTTCGGCGTGCCGGGCGCGGCGATCAATCCGTTCTATTCGGCGCTGAAGGCGAGGGGAACGATCCGCCACGTGCTTGCCCGTCACGTCGAGGGCGCCTCGCACATGGCGGAAGGCTTTACCCGGGCCAAGGCAGGCAATATCGGCCTGTGCATCGGCACTTCGGGTCCGGCCGGCACCGACATGATCACCGGGCTCTATTCGGCCGCCGCTGATTCCATTCCGATCCTGTGCATCACCGGCCAGGCGCCGCGGGCGCGGCTGAACAAGGAGGATTTCCAGGCCGTCGACATATCAGCCATTGCCGCGCCGGTCGCCAAATGGGCGGTCACGGTCATGGAGCCCTATCTCGTCCCCATGGCGCTGCAGAAGGCCTTTCATCTGATGCGCTCGTCGCGGCCGGGTCCGGTGCTGATCGACCTGCCGGTCGATGTCCAGCTGGCCGAGATCGAATTCGACATCGATGCCTATGAGCCGTTGACGCCGTTCAAGCCGGCCATGACGCGCGCCCAAGCCGAAAAGGCGTTGACGATGCTCAACGCCGCCGAAAAGCCGCTGATCGTCGCCGGCGGCGGCATCATAAACGCCGATGCGTCGGATTTGCTGATCGAATTCGCCGAGATTTCAGGCGTGCCGGTCGTCCCGACCTTGATGGGCTGGGGCGCGATCCCCGACGACCACCGGCTGATGGCCGGCATGTGCGGGCTGCAGACCTCGCACCGCTATGGCAATGCGACGATGCTGGAAGCCGATTTCGTCTTCGGCATCGGCAACCGCTGGGCCAACCGTCACACCGGCTCCGTCGATGTCTATACCAAGGGCAAAAAATTCATCCATGTCGACATCGAGCCCACTCAAATCGGCCGCGTCTTCGCGCCGGATCTCGGCGTCGTTTCGGATGCTGGTGCTGCGCTGAAGATGCTGCTCGACGTCGCCACCGAGTGGAAGACGGCAGGCAGACTGCGCGACTGGTCCGGCTGGGCGAAGGAATGCCAGGCTCGCAAGAAGACGATGAAGCGCAAGACGCATTTCGACCAGGTGCCGCTGAAGCCGCAGCGTGTCTATGAGGAGATGAACAAGGCGTTCGGCCGCGACGTCACCTACGTCACCACGATCGGCCTGTCGCAGATCGCCGGCGCGCAGTTCCTGCATGTCTACAAGCCGCGCAACTGGATCAATTGCGGCCAGGCCGGCCCGCTCGGCTGGACCTTGCCGGCTGCCCTTGGCGTGCGCGCCGCCGATCCCGACCGGACCATCGTGGCGCTGTCGGGCGACTATGATTTCCAGTTCATGATCGAGGAACTGGCGGTCGGCGCCCAGCACAAGCTGCCCTATCTCCATGTCGTGGTGAACAACGCCTATCTCGGCCTGATCCGCCAGGCGCAGCGGGGTTTCTCGATGGACTTCGAGGTCGACCTTGCCTTCGAGAACATCAACCGGGCAGGCGATCCCGAGGCCGGCTACGGCGTCGACCATGTTGCCGTCGCCGAGGCCATGGGCTGCAAGGCGGTCAGGGTGCGCAAGCCGGAAGAGTTCGCCGATGCCTTCAAGGAGGCGCAGCGGTTGATGAAGGAGCACCGGGTTCCGGTTGTCCTCGAATTCATCCTCGAACGCGTCACCAACATCTCGATGGGCACCGAGATCGACAAGATCACCGAATTCGAGGAGCTTGCCGAGAGCCACGAAGATGCGCCGACGTCGATCGTCATGCTGGATTAGGCTTGGCGGAGAAAGGGAGAAAAAGAATGCCGCGTTTTTCAGCCAATCTTTCGATGCTCTTTGGCGAGCATGAGTTCCTCGACCGTTTCGATGCCGCCGCCCGCGCCGGCTTCAAGGGCGTCGAATATATCGGCCCCTATGACCATGCGCCCGATGCCGTCGCCGCCCGGCTGAAGAAGAACGGCCTGACGCAGGTGCTTTTCAACCTGCCGGCCGGCGACTGGGGCAAGGGCGAGCGCGGCATTGCCGTGCTGCCGGACCGCGTGCCGGAATTCCGCCAGGGCATCGCCAAGGCGATCACCTACGCGCAGGCGCTCGGCTGCCAGCAGGTCAATTGCCTGGCCGGCATCGCGCCCGCCGGCGCCGATCGCAAGGTGCTGGAGGACGTCTTTGCCGAAAACCTCGCCTTCGCGGCGGAAAAGCTGGAGCAGGCCGGCATCAGGCTGCTGATCGAGCCGATCAACACGCGCGATATCCCGGGCTTTTTTCTCAATTATACCGATCAGGCGTTGGTGCTTATCGACCGTGTCGGGTCGAAGAACCTGTTCCTGCAATACGACATCTATCACATGCAGATCATGGAGGGGGATCTCGCCCGTACCATCGAGGTAAACCTCGACCGCATCGCGCATATCCAGCTTGCGGACAATCCAGGCCGTCACGAGCCGGGGACGGGCGAGATCAATTTTCCCTTCCTGTACGAGCACATCGACCGCATCGGCTATTCGGGGTGGATCGGGGCGGAATACAAGCCGAAGGCCGGGACGGAGGCTGGGCTGGGGTGGTTTCAAGCATTAGCCGGGCAGGGAAGTGCTGCGGCCTAGCCAACGCCGCGCCCCCTCATCCGGCCCTTCGGGCCACCTTCCCCCGAGGGGAGAAGAGACAGGCACCAACGTCGGCTTCTCTTCTCCCCTCGGGGGAAGATGGCCGCGCTAGCGGCCGGATGAGGGGGCGTTTCACACAAGCAACTGGAGAACCAAAATGGAAACCATCGGCTTCATCGGCCTCGGCATCATGGGCGCACCGATGGCGGGGCACCTGTTGGACGCGGGCTACAGGGTCATAGCCAGCGACCATCGATCGAAATTCTCAGCCGATCTCGTCGCCAAGGGCCTAACGTCAGTCACCGGCCATGCTGCCGTGGCGAAGGCCGCCGACATCATCATTCTGATGGTGCCCGACACACCGCAGGTCGCCGATGTGCTGTTTAACGAGAATGGCGTCGCGTCCGGTCTGACCAAAGGCAAGCTGGTCATCGACATGAGCTCGATCTCACCGATCGAGACCAAGATTTTTGCCAGGAAAATCAACGATCTAGGCTGCGACTATCTCGACGCGCCGGTCTCGGGCGGCGAGGTTGGCGCCAAGGCGGCGTCGCTCACCATCATGGTCGGCGGCGAGGAGAAACCCTTCGAGCGCGCCAAGCCCGTGTTCGAGAAGATGGGCAAGAACATCACCCTGGTCGGGCCCAACGGCGTTGGCCAGACCACCAAGGTGGCCAACCAGATCGTCGTTGCGCTGACTATTGAAGCCGTCGCCGAAGCGCTTGTTTTTGCTTCGAAAGCCGGCGCGGATCCGGCCAAGGTCAGGCAGGCGCTGATGGGCGGGCTGGCGGCTTCGCGCATTCTGGAAGTGCATGGCGAGCGTATGGTCAAGCGCACCTTCGCCCCGGGTTTTCGGATCGAACTGCACCAGAAGGATCTGAACCTCGCGCTGGAGGGCGCGAAAGCGCTCGGCGTGTCGCTGCCCAACACGTCCACCACGCAGCAACTGTTCAACGCCTGCGCGGCCAATGGCGGCGCCAAGGAGGATCATTCGGCACTGGTCAGGGCGCTTGAGAGGATGGCCGATTTCGAGGTCGGCAGCGAGGCAGCCGGCACCCGGGGCAAAGCGGCATAGGTCAGGAGAGGGCGGCGCAACGTTCCCAAGCCGCCAACTCCTGGCCCATCGAAGAACGGGTTCCGACGTCTGTCGGGACCCGTTTCTCGTCGAGATGTTTTTTGGCTTAGCCGCGCTTCAAAAATGCCCGTGCCACGTAAAGGCTGATCGCCGCGGCATTCGATACGTTGAGCGAATGGATGGCGCCGGGCATGTCGAGCCGCGCCAGCGTGGTCACCGTCTCGCGGGTCTTCTGGCGCAGGCCCTTGCCCTCGGCGCCCAGCACCAGGGCGATCTTTTCTCCGGCAAAGCTCTTTTCGAGTTCGGCCGGCGCGTCCGAATCAAGCCCGATGGTGCGAAAGCCGGCCTCGTGCAGCTGGCCGAGCGCTTCGGCGAGGTTCTTCACCTCGATCTGGTCGATGTGCTCCAGCGCGCCCGAGGCGGATTTCGCCAGCACGCCCGATTCCTGCGGGCTGTGGCGGGCCGTGGTGATCAGCGCGCCGGCGCCGAAGGCGACCGCCGAGCGCAGGATGGCGCCGACATTGTGCGGGTCGGTGATCTGGTCGAGCACCAGCACCAGCTTCGCGTCACCAAGCGCATCGAGCCGCTTGGCTTTAAGCGGCTCGGCCTCGATCAGCACACCCTGATGCACGGCATCCGACCCTGTGATCTTGTCGATATCCCTGGGTTCGACCAGTTCCGTCTTGAAGGGCAGGGCGGCGAGATCGGCGATTTCGAGGCGCTCGGCCGCATTGCGCGTCACCAGCATCTTCCTGATCTTGCGGCGCGGATTGTCGAGTGCGGCGCGAACCGTGTGCAGGCCGTAGAGCCGCACCAGTCCGTCCGCGGCATTTTCGCCCGGCGGAACCGGCTGTCGAGGCCGGAACGCCGGCGCGCCGCCGCTTTTCTCGTCGCGATAGGCGCGGCGCAGCTTGGCGTAATGGGTGTCTTTGGGGGTGTTGGTTTTATCGCTCATGGCTGGTTCTATAGCGGTGTCCTCCGGCCAAGGATATGGCCCGCCGTCACAGCCGGCGAACAACATCGAAAAACGCTGGCTGCGCGGTTGACACCCAATGGCCTTGCCGCCATAAGGCGCTGCGCTGGTTTCGGAGAACACATAACTCGGGTCCGGATCGGCGTGAATGCCTCGTTGCATGGCTCCGGCGGCAGACTGGAGAGGTGCCCGAGTGGTTAAAGGGGACGGACTGTAAATCCGTTAGCTTAGCTTACGTTGGTTCGAATCCAACCCTCTCCACCACTGCCGGCCCGGAAGCCCTGAAACGCGACAAGAATCGGACCGAAAAGTGCATGGCGCTTTTCGGATGAATCCGGTACTTCAGGTAAGGCGCGGGTATAGCTCAGTGGTAGAGCAGCAGCCTTCCAAGCTGAATATGCGGGTTCGATTCCCGCTACCCGCTCCAGACACTCATCCCATCACCGGCAAGCCGAAGCACCGCGCACGAAGCGCAGCGCTCCAATTGTCGTGGCTGCGCCGCGTCAGCTGTTGAACGCGGATGCGACCTGGTGCTGCTGCGGCACCTGGCCGTTCGGCGTCAGCTTGTCGACGATGCCGGGCAGGGCGGTGGACAGTTGCTTGAGTAGTTCCTGCTCGTCCAGTCCGGTCCGTTGCGCGATCTCGCGGATGATCTGCGGTCCGATCGCGGCGCCAAGATCGTTGGCGTTGATCGACTGGTTCTGGCCGGTACCGACCCAGGAGTCCGCGGTGTTGCCGTGACCGGCGTCCCGGAGCTTTTCGAGCAGTCCGCCCAGGCCGCCCAGCAGGCCACCGTCGGCGGATGTGGTTTCCGTCGGGACGGGGGCGGTCGGAGCGGGCGCGGGAGACTGTTCCGGCTCTTCGGCACTTCTGCCGCTCAGCATCTTGCCGACCAGCAATGCGCCGAGTGCGATCATCAGAGGTTTGGTGATGTTGCCGCCGGGAACGGCGTTGTCAAAAAGTCCCATCGTGGATCCTCCATAGCGACCAAGGCCCGACCCCTCCTCAACAATGAAGCATTCGGGCGGAATTTCAAGCTGGCTTGAGGTTTTGACAATCATATGAAAATGTTCGGCTGGCGAGGGGATGGAGAGGAAAAAATGGGTATCATCAGCTGGATCATTCTCGGCGTGGTCGCCGGCTTCATAGGCAGCAAGATCGTCAACAAGACCGGCCAGGGTGTCATAATGGATATCGTGCTGGGCATCGTCGGCGCCATTGTCGGCGGGCTGATCTTCAGTGCCTTCGGCGCATCGGGCGTCACCGGTCTCAACATCTACAGCCTGATCGTTGCCGTCATCGGGGCGGTGGTTGTTCTGTGGGCCTACCATCAGTTCAGCGCAAGGCGGACGCTTTAGGCGCCTGCGGATCGTCTGAGGTTTCGAGTTTCTGAAGGCAAGACCGGCTTCAGGCCGGTATGCCCGGCTGTGGCTTGCCTATGGCATCGGGGCGCCGAAAACAAAGATCGGCGTTCCCGCAATGAAACGAGGCTAGGCGACGACGGCCAACCGGCGCTGGCGCTGATCCAGCGACACGATGGTCAGCCCGCTGCCGACGACCAGCAGGATGCCACAGACCGCCAGTGTGTTGGGGAATTGCCCGAACACCAGCAGGCCCGAAATGACCGCCCAGACGGTGAAGCAATAGTAGAACGGCGCCACGGCGCTGGTCGGTCCGACGCGATAGGCCATGAAGATGAAGAAGTGGCCGAAGATCAGGAAAAATCCAGCACCTGCCATCAGCAGCAGGTGATGCGCCCCGGGCATGACCCAGCGCTCGGAAACAAGATGCGCGGCGCCGGCGCCGATCAGCACCACCACGACGGCGGAAATCGCCACGATCATTCCCGGCACCTCGGCCGAGACCCGCCGGCCGGCTAGGTCGCGCGCCGCTGCAAGGGCTGCGTTGCCGAGCGCCAGCAGGGCATAGACCGAAATGCCTTGCATGGTCGGCTGCGCCACCATCAGCGCGCCGACGAAGCCGAGCCCGATCAGCGCCATGCGCCGGCCGCCGATCCGCTCGCCAAACAGGATCGAGGAGCCAACCAGCATCAAGAGCGGCGTGATCTGGCCGAGCGCGGTGGAATCGGCGATCTGCATGTTGGCGAGCGCGACCACATAGCAAAGGATCGCCGCCAGCTCGAGCACGTTCCGGCTCAGGACGCGCTTGTCGAAGATCAGCGGGATCTGCTTGCCGTAGCCCAGCGCGAACAGCAGCGGGAAGCCCCAGAGGGCCGCCGCGGCACCCCGCAGAAACAGCACCTCATAAGACGGCAGGCCCGCCGTCGCGAGCTTCATCATCGTGTCGTTGACGAGATACGACCCCGTCGAGACGATCATGAACAGCGGGCCGCGGATAGAGGCAGGGATGAAATGCATCCGGCCACAAGATCAGAGGCGGATGGCGGCGGCAATGGTCCATGGCCTGGCCATGATTCAGACAGGGCCGGGCAAGCAGGCCGGCGCTTTCGCGGCCTCGATCGGTCGGCCGCTACCCCTTCATTTTGCCCGGAGCCTTCCTATATCAGCGCCACATCCCCGCAATCGGATCGATGGTTCGGACTGAGTGAGACGGCACCCGGCCAAAAGACGCTTGTGTTTTTTGGCCTTTGTCGCTAATCGCCCCGCATTCGACTGAACTGAAGGTCTTCGACCGAACTGAAGATCCGGGCCGTCCAAGGAAAGAGACAATGGCAAAAGGTAAATTCGAGCGTAACAAGCCTCACGTGAACATCGGCACGATTGGCCACGTCGACCATGGCAAGACGTCGCTGACGGCGGCGATCACCAAGTATTTTGGCGAATACAAGCGCTAC
>NZ_RZRO01000151.1:0-10393 GCF_003997975.1 Mesorhizobium sp. M7A.F.Ca.US.005.03.1.1 | reverse complement strand
GCAAGGCAGTGCGGTGCTGGCGACGGCGGACGGCAAGAGCGCCATCAATGGCCTGCTGCTGTCGCTCGGCAAGAACAGGATTTCCGGCGATCTGGCGCTGGACGAGAAGTTCGTGCCGGTCGGCACCATCGCGCTCGACCTGCCCGATATCGGCCCGCTGGCAGCACTTGCCCTGGAGAAGGCCGAAGGCGATGTGCGCGGCACGATCGCCTTTTCGAAGAACGGCAATGCGCCACAGGTCGCAATCAAGGCGGCGACAGCATCGATTACGCGCGGCGACCTGCAGGCGAAAGCCGTCTCGATCGATGCGCTGGTCGCCAACTATCTGGCGGCGCCCGTGATCTCCGGAAAGATTCGCGCCGACACCGTCACGTCGGGCGGCACCGTGATCAGCGGCATCGATGTCGACTTGAAGCGCGACGGCGACTGGACCGGCTTCTCCGGCGGCGCAACCGTCAAGGGCATTCCGGCACAGGCCGCCGGCCGGGTGAAAGCGGCCAACGGCACGACGACCATCGAGCTTGCCTCCGGCCAGGCGACCGTACAAGGCATCAAGGCGGCCATTGCCCAGGCCTCGACCGTCAGCATCGTCAACGGCATGACGACGCTGGACCGGCTCGTGCTCAACCTTGGCGGGGGTACGGCGACGGTGACCGGCAAGGTCGGCACGGCGCTCGACATCAATGCGACGCTGGCGCGGGTGCCGATGTCGCTCGCCAACAGTTTCTCGCCGGGGCTCGACGCCGCCGGTTCGATCTCAGGCACGGTCAAGGTGACGGGTACGCCGGCGAACCCCGCCATTGCCTTCAACCTCGACGCGGCCGGCGTGCAGACCTCGCAGACGCGCGGTGCCGGTGTCGGTGCGGTGAGTGTCTCCTCGTCGGGCACCTTCGGCGGCAACAAGCTGACCTTCAATGCCAATGTCGGCGATGGCGCCGGCCTTGGCCTCAAGGGCGGCGGCACCGTGACGACGGCCGGCACGCCGTCACTGGTGCTCGACTTCAATGGCGTCGTGCCGTTCGGCCTGCTCAGCCAGAAGCTGGCCGCGCAGGGCCTGTCTTTGTCTGGAACCGCCAATGTCAACGTGCAGGTGCGCGGTCCGGCGACATCGCCCGTCATCGGCGGCAGCATCAGCACCTCGGGTGCGCGCCTTGTCGATGCGCGCTCCGGCCTCGCCGTCAACGATCTCGCCGCCGATGTCTCGATTGCCGGCGGCGTCGCCAGGATCAACCGGCTGACCGGAACGCTGTCAACGCGCGGCAGCCTGTCGGCCAGCGGCACGGTCGGCATCAACCCGGCGCAGGGTTTCCCGGCCGACCTGTCGATCAAGCTGGTCGACGGCCGCTATACGGACGGCAGGGTGGTGACCGCCAATCTCGGCGGCGACCTGACGATCAAGGGACCGCTGACCTCCGCACCGGTCATCGCCGGCACCGTCAATCTCGCCAAGACGGTGATCACCGTTCCCGACAAATTGCCGGGCTCGCTGGCGGCGCTCGACGTCAAGCACAAGAACGCGCCGGGCGCGGTCAAGGCGCAGGACAAGGCGCTGCGGCCGCCGACGACCAGCGGCAAGGGCGGCGGTAGCGGCCTTGCGCTCGATGTCACGGTCAACGCGCCGAATCAGATCTTCATCCAGGGCAGGGGCGTTGATGCCGAACTTGGCGGCTCGCTGAAGCTGACCGGCCCGGCCTCGTCGCCGCAAGCGGTCGGCACCTTCACCTTGCAGCGCGGACGACTGTCGATCCTCGGCAAGCGGCTGACCTTCACCGAAGGCACGGTCGGGTTTTCCGGCTCGCTGGTGCCCTATCTCAATTTGACGGCGACCACGACGACGACCAGCGCCACCGTCACCATCGTGGTGTCGGGCGAAGCGACCAATCCGAAGTTCACCTTCTCCTCGGTGCCGGCGCTGCCCGAGGATGAGGTGCTGGCGCAATTGATCTTCGGCCGCTCGATGTCGAACCTGTCGCCGCTGCAGATCGCCCAGCTCGCCGAAGCGGCGGGGCAGCTGGCCGGCGTCGGCGGCTCGACGTCGCTGCTGGAAAACCTGCGCAGCGCCATTGGCGTCGACGATCTCGACGTCACCACCGACGACCAGGGCGGCACGGCGGTTTCGGCCGGCAAATACCTCAACGACCGCACCTATGTCACCATCCAGAAGGGCGACAAGCCTGGCTCGGGCAAGGCGACGATCGACCTCAATGTCGGGCGCGGCGTCAAGCTGCGCGGCGAGGCCAACGATGCCGGCGAAGCCAAGGGCGGCATCTTCTACGAGAAGGAATACTGACAGTCCGGCGGGGCTTTTGGCCTCATGGTGGATCGATTCTGGTGCTGTGCGGGCCAGAGTAAATGTCTCAGTTTAATCGACTATCGCGATTCCAGAAGAATCCGTCGGACAGTAGCAAATTTGCGCCAAGACTGTCGTTATCACGCGAACCGCTCCCCTTTCAAAGTTGCACATTCCCTAACATGTTCTCAATCCACGCCGTCTTTGACATCATGGCCTGGATGCGGAATGTTAAAAGGCGGAAAGCCAACAATGGGAGTTAAGTCATGACAATTTATAAGAGTAATGGCGATCGCGTTCCGGATCACATCCTGGCCATGGCCGAAGAAGCCAAGGCAGGCAAGGTGGACCGCCGCGAATTCCTGGCCATGGCCAGCGTCTTCGGCGCATCGACGGCAATGGCTTACGGCTTGCTCGGCCTCGCCGATCCGACGCCGGCGAAGGCCGAAGAGGTAAAGGGCAAGAAGGGCGGCACGCTGAAGATCGCCCAGTGGATCAAAGATCCCAAGGACCCGCGCAAGGCCGACTGGTCGGAAATCGCCAATGCCGAGCGCCAGGCGCTCGAGCCGCTGGTCAAGTACACCTCCGAATACACGTTTCGCCCCTATCTGCTGGAAAGCTGGGACGTCAACGACGACGCCACGCAGTACACGCTGCATGTGCGCAAGGGCGTCACCTGGTCGAATGGCGATGCCTTCACCGCCGATGACGTCATCTTCAACCTGAAGCGCTGGGCTGACAAGAAAGCCGAAGGCAATTCCATGCCCGGCCGTCTCGGCTCGCTGGTCAAGGACGACAAGCTCGACGAAAGCGCCGTGACCAAGCCGGACGACCACACGGTCGTGCTTAAGCTCAGCAAACCGGACATCGCGCTGATTCCGAACATGTGCGACTATCCCGGGCTGATCGTCCACAAGACCTTCGATGAGAAGGGCGGCGACTTCAAGGCCTGCCCGATCGGCACCGGTCCGTTCGAACTCGTCTCCTACGATGTCGGTCAGAAGGTGGTCTACAAGCGCCGCACCGATGACAAGTGGTGGGACGGCGAAGTGTTCCTCGATGGCCTGGAATTCATCGACTACGGCACCGATCCGGCAGCCATGGTCAGCGCTTTCGAGGCCGGCGAAGTGCACACCAACTTCGAGACTTCGGCCGACTATGTGTCGATCCTCGACGGCATGGACCTGGTGAAGTCGGAAATCGTCACCGCGTCGACCATCGTCTGCCGCACCAACGTCAACAACAAGCCCTATGGCGACCAGAAGGTGCGCAACGCGCTGCAGCTTGCGGTCGACAACAATGTCGTCTTGCAGCTCGGCTACGGCAATGCCGGCTCGGTCGCCGAAAACCACCATGTCTGCTCGATCCATCCGGAATATTACGAGCTGCCCAAGGTTGCCCGTGATCCGGCCAAGGCGAAGGCGCTGATGGCGGAAGCCGGCCAAGCCGACTTCGAACACGAGCTGATCACCGTCGACGAAGACTGGCACAAGAACACCGGCGATGCGATCGCCGCCCAGCTGCGCGACGCCGGCATCAAGGTGAAGCGCACCGTTCTGCCGGGTTCCACGTTCTGGAATGACTGGACGAAGTATCCGCTGTCGATGACCAACTGGAACATGCGTCCGCTCGGCGTCCAGGTTCTGGCCATCGCCTATCGCACCGGCGAGGCCTGGAACGAGGCCGGCTGGTCGAATCCGGACTGGGATGCCAAGCTCAATGCGGCGCTCGCCGTTGCCGACGCCGCCAAGCGCAAGGACATGATGAAGGACATCGAGCAGATCCTGCAGGATTCCGGCATCATGATCCAGCCGTACTGGCGCAAGCTCTACAGCCACTCGGTGAAGGCGGTGCAGAACTACAAGATGCACCCGACCTTCGAGCGCGACTACGGCAAGGTCTGGCTCGACCAGGCTTGATATCGCATCGACATGGAGGGAAGGGGCTCGCTCCCTTCCCTCGCTCTTTGCATTGTCCGTCCCTGCTGGTCCGCACATTCTCAAAAAAGTTGCGGACTCGCGGGCAAGGCCATGCAACAAAAACAGGGTTGATCGCATCCGAAGGCCTGTTTGACAGCCAGCCCCGCCGGTCACGGCAGGGTTGGCTTTCATAGCCGGCTCAAACCCCAACCCATCGGCAGGGGGCCGCCATGCTTTCCTTCGTTATCAGGCGTCTTGGCACCATGGCATTGACGATGCTGTGCCTGACCATGGTCGTCTTCTTCCTGATCAACCTCGAACCCAATCTGAAGAAGCTGGCGATCAGCCAGACCGAAATGCATACGTCGGCCGAGCAGCTCGAGAGCTGGCTGGTCAACCATGGCTACCGGCAGAACTTCTTCGTCCGCTACGGCCAGTGGCTTGGCGTCTTGCCCAAGCAGCCGGTAACCGACCCGGCGACCGGTAAGCCGGCGCAGCGTTTCTCCTTCTGCAACGATCCGCTCGTGCCGACCTTTGCCGGCGTTTTCCAGGGCGATTTCGGCTGCTCGACCAAGTTCAAGGCGACCGTCGCCTCAAAACTGTTTCCGGCACTCGGCGCTACCGGCATCCTGATGTTCTGGGTGCTGGCGGTGATGGTGCCGATCTCGCTGCTGATCGGCATTCTGGCCGGCATGCGTGAGGGGTCGCGAACCGACCGGGTGCTGTCCGTGGCGTCGATCGCCTCGACGGCGACGCCTGAATATGTGTCGGGCGTCATCTTCACCGTCATCTTCGCCTCATGGCTAGGCTGGCTGAACGGCTCGGCGGCTTCGGCCAGCCAGGGCATCACCTTCTACAATTTCACACTGCCGGTGATGACGCTGGCGATCTACGGCATCGGCTATATCGCCCGCATGACGCGAGCTTCGATGGTCGAAGTGATGACGCAGCAATATATCCGTACCGCGCGGTTGAAGGGTCTCTCCTTCGGCAGCGTGGTGGTCAAACATGCCTTGCGCAACGCGCTGATCGCACCGTTCACCGTCATCATGCTGCAGTTCCCTTGGCTGCTCACCGGCGTCGTCATCGTCGAGGTGATGTTCCGCTACCAGGGCTTCGGCTACACGCTGGTCGAGGCGGCCGGCAACAACGATATCGACCTTTTGCTCGGCTGCTCGCTGGTCTCGGTGTTCATCGTCTTGATCACGCAGCTCATTTCCGATGTCGGCTACGCATTTCTCAATCCGCGTATCAGAGTTCAGTAGGGAGCGAAGCCGATGCCGGTTCAATACATCAGTGGCTTCACCGTCGTTTTCGAAGTGCTGTCGCGCTTCTGGCCGGTCTGGATCGCGCTCGTCATCGTCATGGGCGCGAGCTTCGCCTACAAGAAGAAGCTGGCGCTCTACGGCCAGCTGTTCGACAGCGGTGTCGGCATCGTCGGCGTCGGCATCTGCCTGTTCTGGCTGTTCACGGCGATCTTCGCCGCGACCATATCGCCCTTCGATCCGCTGGCCCAGATTCCGATCATGAAGGACGTGCTGCCGGGCGCCGTCGAACCGCAGTCGGGGCTGACCTATCTGTTCGGCGGCGACAAGCTGGCGCGCGACGTGTTTTCGCGCATGGTCTATGGCAGCCAGATCGTGCTGATCATCGCGCCTGCCGCGACCGGCTTCGCGCTGATGGTCGGCATCACGCTCGGCCTGCCCGCCGGCTATTACGGCGGCAAGATCGACACCGTGCTGTCGTTCCTGGCCAACCTTGTGCTCGCCTTCCCGGTGATCCTGCTGTTCTACCTCTTGGTGACGCCGGGTATCATGGACACGCCGATCCCGTACGGCATGGCCGGCGTGTTCTTCCTGTTCCCGATCATCTTCTTCAGCGTGCTGTTCTGGACCCGCTACAAGAACCGGCCCGACCGGCTCTACATCCTGCTCGGCATCACCCTGATCCTCGGTGGCTGGATCTATCTCGGCCTTGTGTTCGATAAGGACCCGCTGCACATCGTCCATATCGATCCAAACCAGCTCAACATCTTCGTGGCGGTGGTGTTCGCCTCCAGCCCCGGCGTGTTCCGCATCGTGCGTGGCCTGGTGATGGACATCAAGACGCGCGACTATGTGGCGGCGGCGCAGACGCGCGGTGAATCGCCCTGGTACATCATGCTGTGGGAGATCCTGCCCAATGCGCGCGGGCCATTGATCGTCGATGCCTGCCTGCGCATCGGCTACACCACCATCCTGCTCGGCACGCTCGGTTATTTCGGCCTTGGCCTGGCGCCGGAAAGTCCGGACTGGGGCACCGCGATCAAGGACGCCAGCCGCCTGCTGCGCTCCTTCATCCATCCGGCGCTGCCGCCGACCATCGCACTGATGTCGTTCGTGCTGGGCTTGAACCTGCTCGCCGACTCGCTGCGCGAACAATCGATGAAAGACTGATGTCGCGGGTTTCGACCCGATGGGCCTGAGAGAAACAGGTCTGGAAGAACCAGGATTGGAGCGACCCATGAACGAGGCAGTTCGAAATCCCGCCAAGCCGACCCCCGGGCCAACCAAAGGGCCGATCATCGAGATCGAGAACCTGTCGATCTCCTTCTTCACCCGCAAGGGCGAGATACCGGCCGTCATGGATTTTTCCTGCACCGTCATGCCGGGCGAGGCGATGGGCATCGTCGGCGAATCCGGCTGCGGCAAGTCGACCGTGTCGCTCGGCATCATGCGCGACCTCTCCAACATCGGGAAGATCGTCGGCGGCAAGATCAAGTTCCAGGGCAAGGACATGGGCGAACTCTCCGACGAGGAGTTGCGTTCCATCCGCGGCAACAAGATCGCCATGATCTACCAGGAGCCGATGGCGAGCCTGAACCCGGCGATGAAAGTCGGCCAGCAGCTGATGGAAGTGCCGCTGATCCACGACAAGGTGTCGAAGGAAGAGGCCTATAAACGCGCCCTCGATATGGTGCGCTCGGTCAAATTGCCCGATCCCGAGCGTATGATGCGCTCCTATCCGCACCAGCTCTCCGGCGGCCAGCAGCAGCGCATCGTCATTGCCATGGCGCTGCTGTCGAAGCCGGCGCTGCTTTTGCTCGACGAGCCGACGACGGCGCTCGACGTGACGGTGGAGGCGGGCATCGTCGATCTGGTCAAGGGGCTGGGCGAAAAGTTCGGCACGTCGATGATCTTCGTGTCGCACAATCTCGGCCTGATCCTGGAAACCTGCGATCGCATCACCGTGATGTATTCGGGCGAAGCGGTGGAGACCGGCAAGATCAAGGACGTGTTCGACCGGATGCGCCACCCCTATACGCAGGGGCTTTTCCGCTCGATCCCGCTGCCGGGCGCCGACAAGAACTCACGGCCGCTGATCTCCATCCCCGGACAGCTGCCGCTGCCGCACGAGCGGCCCAAGGGCTGCAATTTCGGCCCTCGCTGCCACCATTTCGTCGAGGGTGTCTGCAACGCCGCCGAAATCCCGATGATCGAGGTCGCTGGTCACGAAGGCCATTTCTCGCGCTGCGTGCGCTTCAACGAGATCGACTGGGAAGCGCTGCCACCCGGTGCCAAGAAGGTCAATGAGCGCGTCATGCCCGGCGCGCCGGTGCTCAAGATCGAGGACCTCAGAAAATATTACAGGGTCGGCGGCAGCGAGGTGTTCGGCTCGAGCGAGGGCCGCGTCGTCAAGGCCAACGAG
Source organism: Mesorhizobium sp. M7A.F.Ca.US.005.03.1.1 (assembly GCF_003997975.1). Taxonomy (NCBI): domain Bacteria; kingdom Pseudomonadati; phylum Pseudomonadota; class Alphaproteobacteria; order Hyphomicrobiales; family Phyllobacteriaceae; genus Mesorhizobium; species Mesorhizobium sp. M7A.F.Ca.US.005.03.1.1. The sequence continues at coordinate 2,497 of NZ_RZRO01000151.1, read as the reverse complement.
ACGATCTCGTTCATGGCGCGCGAATCCGAGACGGTCGCCATCGTCGGCGAATCCGGCTGCGGAAAGTCGACGCTGGCCAAGGTGCTGCTCGGGCTGGAGACGGCAAGTGCCGGCACGGTGACGCTGGGCAACACGGAAATCCAGTCGACGGGGATCGACAAACGGAGCGTCGACACGGTGTCGTCGATCCAGATGGTGTTCCAGAATCCGTTCGACACGCTCAATCCCAGCCATTCGGTCGGTTCGCAGATCATCCGCACGCTGGAGAAGTTCAATGTCGGCAAGACGGTTGCCGATCGCCGCAAGCGCATGCTGGAGCTGCTCGACCTGGTGAAGCTGCCGCGGGCATTCGAAACCCGCAAGCCGCGTCAGCTTTCGGGCGGCCAGAAGCAGCGCATCGGCGTGGCGCGAGCCTTTGCCGGTGACGCCAAGGTGGTGGTGGCCGACGAGCCGGTCTCGGCATTGGACGTGTCGGTGCAGGCGGCGGTGACCGAACTGCTGATGGACATCCAGCGCAAGAACAAGACGACGATGCTGTTTATCAGCCACGATCTGTCCGTCGTTCGCTACATCGCCGACCGCGTCGTCGTCATGTATCTCGGCTACATCGTCGAGCAAGGCACGACCGACCAGATCTTCGCACCACCCTATCATCCCTATACCGAGGCGCTGCTGTCGGCGATTCCGATCGCCGACACGAGTGTCGTGAAGAAGCACATCGTGCTGGAAGGCGACATCCCGTCGGCGATGAACCCGCCATCCGGGTGTCCGTTCCAAACCCGTTGCGGCTACAAGAAGCTGGTGCCGGACAATCTCTGCGAGACCAAGGTGCCGCCGGTCAAGCATCTCGGCGACGGTCATATGAGCCTGTGCTGGCTCTCCGACGACGTGCTGGCCAAGATGGAGCCCGTGATCAAGTTCGACAAGGAACACGCCGCGCACGAAGGTATGCCGGACGACGCGCCGCATGGCGATGGCCCCGGTTTTGCTGGCACCCCACCAAAGCGTCCGCGCGGTAAAAGGCCGAGCTGACCGTCCGAAGATCGAGATCAACGATGCGGCAAGGTCAGTTCCCGCACTCGCTCAACTGCTGGGCATAGTCCCGCGCCATCTTGTCGGTGGCCCGGGCATAGCCCTGCACACCGGCATCGCCCCTGTTGCCGCGGCCATAGGCGGTCCAGCCGAGATAGTAGGCAAGGTAGAGATTGTAGGTGTCGTTGCGGGCGACGCCGTAGGTGTCAGATGTCTTGGAATGATACCAGCCGACGAAATCGACCGCATCGGCGAATTTCGTCCGCCGCGCCGCCCAGTTGCCGGTCTCGCGCTGATATTGCGACCAGGTGCCGTCCAGCGCCTGCGAGAAGCCGGTGGCCGTGGAGACGTGCTTCCACGGAATGAAGCCGAGCAGCTTGGTACGCGGCGGCCTTGCATTGCTCTTGAAGCCCGATTCCTTGCGCACCGTCGCCATCAGTACGGGAACGGGGATGCCATATTTCTGTTGGGTGCGCTCGGCGGCAGACTGCCAGTTGTCGAACCAGCCGTCATTCTGGTCGAAGACGGCGCAGACATTGTTGATGTGGCTGGGCGGCGTGGCGCAGGCCGAAAGCGCCAGCAACACGCAAACCGCACCAATTTTACTAAAACTCGAACTACGCATCGGCAGAGCAATAGGCCGAAATCATAAAGGGAATCTTGCAGCGTCCATTAACGCTTCGCCCGAGCGGTCGCTCGAGGAAATCCCATATCAACAATCCGACATATTTCGTCGTATTCTATAAATGGATACTGCGGAGATGCCGCCGTGGCTAAAATCACGCCCGCAAACGGCGTATTTATGACAGCTTACCTGGTTTGCCGGGGCTTTGATGCCAGGCATGAACGAACCAAGACGCAAACGCGGCGCCGAGCGCACCAGCAATCGGGGGCCATCGGCCATTCCGCAACTGCCGCTCAGGCGGGTGACCAATCCCTATCCGCCAATGGCCATGCTGTCGCCCGATCAGATCGAGCAGATCCATCAGGCGTCGATGCACATATTGGAGAATTTCGGCATCGAGGTGATGAGCCCGCGGGCGTTGTCGCTGTTCGAGAAGGCCGGCGCCAGGGTCGACCATGCCTCAGCGAATGTCCGCATCGATCGCGGCCTGATCGAAGACGTGCTGAAGACCACGCAGCCCAGCTATGTGTTGACGCCGCGCAACCCGGCCAACGCGGTTCATCTGGGCGGCAACACCATTAATTTCACCCTCGTTGCCGGGCCGCCCAATGTCCATGACATGGAGCGCGGCCGCCGCGCCGGCAATTTGCGCGACTATTCGGATCTCACACGGCTGGCGCAGCATTTCAACTGCATCCACATGCTGGGCAACCAGGTCTGCGCGCCGGTGGAGCTGCCGGCAAACTCCCGCCATCTCGACACTTATTTCACCAATCTGACGCTGACCGACAAGAGTTTCCACGTCTCGGCGATCGGCCGGGGCAGGGCATTGGACGGCAT
>NZ_RZRO01000150.1:0-10411 GCF_003997975.1 Mesorhizobium sp. M7A.F.Ca.US.005.03.1.1 | reverse complement strand
TGGTCTTGGCCTCGACCAGGCGGCGCGCAATGGTCTTGCGCATATTGTCATGCGGGACGAGGTCGTAGGAGCCCTGTTCGAACAGTTTCAGCACCTGATCGTCCGACATCGCCTTTACCGGCGCGGCGGGAGCAGCAGCGGGCGCGCCAGCCGGAGCCTTGGCGGCAGGCGCCGCCTGGGCGCCGCCACCGGCAATCGCCGCGTCGACATCCGCCTTCACCACCCGGCCATGCGGACCGGTGCCGGTCACGGCAGACACATCGACACCGGCTTCCTTGGCTATGCGACGTGCGAGCGGCGACGCGAAGGTGCGTCCTTCCGGCGACTGGCTGATCTCCCCCCTTGTGGGAGAGATGGCCGGCAGGCCAGAGGGGGGCGTCTCGCGCTGAGAGGACGGCGGGACAGCGCCCCCCTCTGTCGACTTCGTCGACATCTCCCCCACGGGTGGGGAGATTGGCGCCTTGTCCTGCTTGGCCTCGGCTTTCGCTGGAGCAGCATCGCCCCCGCTTTTCGCGGCAGCGCCTGCATCCTCACCTTCGGCAGCGAGCACGGCGATCAGAGCGTTGACCTTGACGCCTTCGGTGCCGGCGGGAACGACGAGCTTTGCGACCGTGCCCTCATCGACAGCCTCGACTTCCATCGTCGCCTTGTCGGTCTCGATCTCGGCAATGACATCGCCCGGCGAAACCTTGTCGCCTTCCTTGACGAGCCACTTAGACAGATTGCCCTCTTCCATCGTGGGCGACAGGGCCGGCATGGTGATGTTGATTGGCATTTTGTCCTCCCGCCCGGTTCAGCGATATGTGACGGCTTTGACCGCCTCGATGACTTCGCCGACGTTCGGCAAAGCCAGTTTCTCCAGGTTGGCGGCATAGGGCATCGGCACATCCTTGCCGGCGATGGTGATGACCGGCGCGTCGAGGAAATCGAAGGCGCGCTGCGACACCTGGTTGGCGATATGGTCGCCGACCGAGTTCTGCGGATATCCCTCTTCGACAACGATCAGCCGGTTGGTCTTCTTGACCGAGGCGATGATGGTGTCGAGATCGAGCGGCCGGATCGTGCGCAAGTCGATGATCTCGGCATCGATGCCCAAGCCGCGCAGCTCGGCTTCCGCCTTGACCGCATAGGTCATGCCGATGCCGAAAGAGACGATGGTGACGTCCTTGCCGGTCTTGTGGATGCGCGCCTTGCCGATCGGCAGCACGAAATCATCCAGCTTCGGCACGTCGAAGGACTGGCCATAGAGGATCTCATTCTCGAGGAAGATGATCGGATTGGGATCGCGGATCGCCGCCTTCAACAAGCCCTTGGCGTCGGCGGCGGTGTAGGGCATCACCACTTTCAGGCCCGGAATGTGGCTATACCAGGCGGCGTAGCACTGCGAGTGCTGTGCGGCGACGCGTGCGGCGGCGCCGTTCGGTCCACGGAAAACGATCGGCGCACCCATCTGGCCGCCAGACATGTAGAGCGTCTTGGCGGCGGAGTTGATGATCTGGTCGATCGCCTGCATGGCGAAGTTGAAGGTCATGAACTCGACGATCGGCTTCAGGCCGGCCATCGCCGCGCCGACGCCGACGCCGGCAAAGCCATGCTCGGTGATCGGCGTGTCGACGACGCGCCGCGGCCCGAATTCCTGCAGCAGCCCTTGCGTGATCTTGTAGGCGCCCTGGTATTCGGCGACCTCCTCGCCCATGACGAAGACATCGCCGTCGCGGCGCATTTCCTCGGCCATCGCATCGCGCAGCGCTTCGCGCACCGTGGTCGAGACCATCTCCGTGCCGGCCGGAATGTCCGGATCGGCGGCGATTTCCGTCTTCGGTGCAGCAGCCACCGGCGCGGCAGCCGGTTTTGCGGCCTCCGCCTTGTCCTCCGCCGCGGCTGGAGCCTCTGCCTTTGCCGGTGCTTCCGCCTTGGCGGGAGCCGAGGACTTGCCGATATCGCCGGCACTTTCGCCGTCCTGCAGCAAAACGGCAATCGGTGTGTTGACCTTGACGCCTTCGGTGCCGGCGGCGATCAGGATCTTGCCAAGCGTGCCTTCGTCGACGGCCTCGACTTCCATCGTCGCCTTGTCGGTTTCGATCTCGGCGATGACGTCGCCGGCGACGACCTTGTCGCCCTCATTCTTCAACCACTTGGAAAGATTGCCCTCTTCCATGGTCGGCGAGAGAGCGGGCATGAGAATTTCGATCGGCATGTCCTTGCCCTCCCGTTACAATACGATATCGGTCCAGAGCTCGGACGGATCCGGCTCTGCATCGTTCTGGGCAAATTCGGCGGCGTCAGCGACGATGTCGCGGACCTCCTTGTCGATGGTCTTAAGCTCGTCCTCGGTTGCCCACTTCTTCTCGATGAGCCGCGCCTTGACCTGTTCGATCGGGTCATGGTCGGAGCGCATCTTCTGCACTTCTTCCTTCGAGCGGTATTTCGCCGGATCGGACATCGAGTGACCGCGATAGCGATAGGTCTGCATTTCGAGAATGATCGGCCCGTTGCCGGCGCGGCACCATTCGGTCGCCTGGTCGCCGGCGGCCTTGACAGCGCGCACGTCCATGCCGTCGACCTGGATGCCGGGAATCTTGAACGAAGCGCCACGGTGCGAAAAATTGGTTTCCGCCGAAGAGCGCGACACCGAGGTGCCCATGGCATACCGGTTGTTCTCGATGATGTAGATCACCGGCAGCTTCCACAGCGAGGCCATGTTGAAGCTTTCATAGACCTGGCCCTGGTTGGCCGCACCGTCGCCGAAATAGGTCAGCGAGACATTGTTGTTGTCGCGGTAGCGGTTGGCGAAGGCCAAGCCTGTGCCGAGCGACACCTGGGCGCCGACGATGCCGTGGCCGCCATAAAAGTGCTTTTCCTTGGAGAACATGTGCATGGAGCCACCCTTGCCCCGTGACAGGCCGCCGCGACGCCCGGTCAGCTCGGCCATGACGCCGCGCGGCGACAGCTCCATCGCCAGCATGTGGCCGTGGTCGCGATAGGCGGTGATCATCTGATCGCCGTCGATCAGCGCCATCTTCATGCCGGTGACGACCGCTTCCTGGCCGATATAGAGGTGGCAGAAGCCGCCGATGAAACCCATGCCGTAGAGCTGGCCGGCCTTTTCCTCGAAACGACGGATGAGCAGCATGTGCCGGTAAGCGGCAAGCTCTTCGTCCTTGGTGAATTCGACAGGTTTAGAGGCCGAAAGCCCCGATTTGCCGTCGGATTTGGATTTGGCAGGCGCTTTTCTGGCGGCGGTGGCCATGCATCACTCCCTGTTGGCGTCTCTTCGTGGACATTAGAGCAGGATGAAATCTGCTCTGGGGAGATCAGCTCCTCCCCACCGATTTTAGGGAGGCTAACACGCGTCAAAGCGTTGCGCCATGCCGAATTTGCATAGCTGGCATGCGCCTAAGTGATTAAAATCATTGAAAATATTGGTGATTAACTTGAAATCAGTTATTTTGCCGAGGTCGGCAACATAATGGTGATTTCGTCAGCTTGGGACAGATTGAGCGCCTTGCGCGCCTGCTCATCGAGCATGTCCTTCTCGAGCGTGCCTTCATGCATCAGCCGAACGCGGCGCTCGAGCTCCATGCGGCGCGCCTTGATCGCATCGAGCTGGCCCTGCAGCGCAACCGTCTGGGCTTCCAGCTGATATTTCGAGTAGATACCGAATTCGCCGTGATAGGCATGAAAGCCGAAATAGGCCAGGAACGCCACGCAAAGCGAGGGAATGATCAGCCGGCCGGTGTTTCTCTGCTTGTGCTGACGCGTCCACATCGCCCGATTCCTCTAGAGCATGATGCCGAAAAGTGTGAAGCGGTTTTCGGACGACATCATGCTCTATCTCTTTGATTTAGAGTCGGATTCAGATTTCAGGTCGAACAGACCTGAGATCATCCGGCTCTAGCCCGCGAACTCAGGCGGCTCACGATCTTTCTCGCCCGATTGTGCTTAACGGACGGTTACGGGTGACCTGTTTGGCGGCGCCGAAACGAAAAAGGGCGGGAATGCTCCCGCCCTTTTGTCCGGTATCGATGAGCCGGTGTTTCCGGATCAGCCCTTGACCACCGACTTGCCGGCGTAGCTTGCCTGCTTGCCGAGCTCTTCCTCGATGCGGATCAGCTGATTGTACTTGGCCATGCGGTCCGAGCGCGACAGCGAGCCGGTCTTGATTTGTCCGCAATTGGTGGCGACGGCGAGATCGGCAATGGTCGAATCCTCGGTTTCGCCCGAGCGGTGCGACATCACGGCGGTGTAGCCGGCCTTGTGCGCGGTCTCGACGGCGTCGAGCGTTTCCGTAAGCGAGCCGATCTGGTTGACCTTGACCAGGATCGAGTTGGCAACCCCCATGCGGATGCCGTCGCGCAGCCGCGCCGTGTTGGTGACGAACAAATCGTCGCCAACCAGCTGCGTCTTCTTGCCGATCAGGTCGGTCAGGTACTTCCAGCCTTCCCAATCGTCCTCGGCAAGACCGTCCTCGATCGAGATGATCGGATAGTCGGTGGCAAGCTTGGCCAGGTATTTGGCCTGGGCCTTGGGATCGCGCGTCTTTTTCTCGCCTTCATAGACGTAGTTGCCGTCCTTGAAGAACTCGGTCGCGGCGCAATCGAGGCCGAGCGCGATCTCGTCGCCCGGCCTGAAGCCGGCCTGCTCGATCGATTCCATGATGAAATCGAGCGCCACCGGAGCGCTTTTCAGGTTCGGGGCAAAGCCGCCCTCGTCGCCGACATTGGTGTTGTGGCCGGCATCCTTCAGTTTCTTGCGCAGCGTATGGAAGATTTCCGAACCCCAGCGGACACCTTCGCGCAGCGTCGGCGCGCCGATCGGCAGGATCATGAATTCCTGGAAATCGATCGGGTTGTCGGCATGCGCGCCGCCATTGATGATGTTCATCATCGGTACCGGCAGGAGATGCGCCTTGGTGCCTCCGACATAACGGTAGAGCGGTAGGCCGGCGGCATCAGCGGCCGCCTTGGCCACCGCCAGCGAAACGCCGAGAATGGCGTTGGCGCCAAGCCGGCTCTTGTTGGGCGTGCCGTCGAGCTCGATCATGGTCTGGTCGATATGAATCTGGTTTTCGGCTTCCATGCCGCCGATGGCCTCGAACAGCTCGCCGTTCACCGCCTCGACGGCTTTGAGCACGCCTTTGCCGAGATAGCGGGCGCCGCCGTCGCGCAGTTCGACGGCCTCGTGGGCACCGGTCGAAGCACCCGACGGCACCGCCGCGCGGCCCATCGAGCCGTCTTCGAGAATGACATCGACCTCGACGGTCGGATTTCCACGGCTGTCCAGGATTTCACGCCCGACAATGTCGACGATGGCGGTCATTTGCGATGTCCTCGATTGATCTGAAGAATGCCGCACGTCTTAGCCAAAGTGCTGCAAAAGGCAATCGGCCCGCTGGCAATTATTGCCGCGGCATCGGCCTCCGAACGATTCACGAAGCGCAAATCGCCGTCATCATAAGTCATGTACGGTCGGCTGACTTCCGGTTAAGGTGCAGCGCGCGGGGCGAAACAGGAGGAGTTTCGCCATGTCTCAGTTGAGCGGTATCGTGAGTCTGTTTCTGATCGCGGCGGCATTCCTGACGTCATGCGACAATCAGCAGTCGCCGCCGAAGGCGATGGCCCCCTTACACGTCAGCGAATAAGCCGGAATCCAAAGCGGCCCCGTCTCTCCCGACGGGGCCGCTTTGTCGTTGTTGTTAATGCCAGTAAGGCGTGACCTTGTAATAATTGTAGGATTCGTCGCGCGCCGCCTCGCCATCGGCACCGGTCAGTTCGTTGATCGAATAGGCCGGTGCCGCCATGAGTTGTTCCTTGGAAAACGGTACGACATAACCGCCCTTGTCCTCATCATAGTCGAGGCTTGCCCACGGAATGGCGTGATATTTCTCGCCGATGCCAAGGAAGCCGCCAAAACCGATGACCGCGAACATGATGCCGTTCGCCATCTTGTCGAGCATCACATCCTCTATACTGCCGATGCTTGTGCCTTCGGTGTTGTAGACCGATGTGCCGATGACCCGCGAAGCGGCGATGGCTTGGGTGTGGCCAGTCTGGGTTGCCATGATTGTGCTCCTCATTGTGGTTTCGAACCATAATTGGACAATGAGGGGCGCGGGCGAAGGTTCCCGACTTTTTCGGCGTCGACCGATCACTCCGCGAGGATGAAGGTAACCTTCATGTTGACGCGATAAGCAACGATCTTGCCGTCCTGGACGACGATCTTCTGGTCCTGGATCCAGGCGCCCTCGACGTTCTTCAGCGTTTTGGATGCGCGCGCAATTCCCTGTTCGATGGCGTCCTGAAAGCTCTTCTTCGACGACGATGTGATTTCGGTGACGCGGGCGACAGACATGGCTTCCTCCTGCCAAAACGCTCATTTGCCGGTCGAGCGTACAGGCGGCTTGCGCCGTCCACAAGCATCGGCGGTCGACAGAGGATATCTCCGGCCTAGAGACCCTTGGCGATGCGGTCGAATGCCATCAGCCGCTCGAGTAAAGCGGGCATGTCCTTCAACGGCAGCATGTTGGGGCCGTCGGAAGAGGTCGAGTTGTCAGGATCCTGATGGGTCTCGATGAAGACGCCGGCAACGCCGACAGCGACGGCCGCGCGCGCCAGCGTCTCGACAAAACGACGTTCACCGCCCGAGGAACCGCCCTGCCCGCCCGGCTGCTGCACCGAATGGGTCGCATCGAAGATCACCGGCGCGCCGATCTCTGCCATGACAGGCAAAGCGCGCATGTCGGAGACCAGCGTGTTGTAGCCGAAAGAAGCACCGCGCTCGGTGGTCAGCACATTGGCATTGCCGGATCCGGTGATCTTGGCGACGACGTTCTTCATGTCCCAGGGGGCAAGGAACTGTCCCTTCTTCACGTTGATGACCTTGCCGGTTTTCGCCGCGGCGACCAGCATGTCGGTCTGGCGCGACAGGAAAGCCGGAATCTGCAGGACATCGACATGCGGCGCCACGATGGCGCACTGCTCCTCGGTGTGGACATCGGTCAGCACCGGGAGCGAAAATTCCTTGCGCAGTTCGTCGAAGACGGGAAGTGCCGCGTCCATGCCGGCGCCGCGCGTCGCCGACAGCGAGGTGCGGTTGGCCTTGTCGTAGCTGGTCTTGTAGACGAGGCCTATTCCGAGCCTGCCGGTCAGTTCCTTCAGCGCGCCGGCCATGTCGAAAGCGTGCTGACGCGACTCGAACTGGCACGGGCCGGCGATCAGCGACAGAGCCGCCTTGTTGTCGAAGACGACATTGCCGACAATTACCGCTGAATTGGGCGCGACGGGCTTGTTCATTTGGTCTCCCGGAAGATGAAAGCCGCGCCCTGTCCGGGTGCAGGCTGCACGACAATATCATTGCCCGCTATATCGTGTTGGATGGAATTGGCCGCAAGCAGCCTCGATGTCACATCGGCGTTCCGAACCGAAAAGACCACCGCTGCGAAGCGTAGATCTGTCGGCGCGCCGGCCGGCAGGCCAAAGCGCGCGGTGAAAGCCGCGCGGTCAAGCATGCTCAAATCTGCATTCGGCAGGGAAAACATGCCGCCCTGCCTTTCGGCGGCCGGATTATCCACCGTGACAGAAATCAACTCATGCTGCTTTCCAGGCGCATCGCTGACCGCCAAGATCTCGACAATTCCGGTCGCGCCGTTGGCGTGGGCCTGCAAAGCCGCGCGGTCGACATCAGGCGCGTTGACCCGCTCGCAGGCAAACAGGAAGGCGTCCGTGGCTTCGGCTCCGGCCGCGAAAGCGAGCTTGAACGATGCGATGTCGCTCTTGCCGGCCGGGTCGGTGAAAGCGCGCGAAAAACCCAGCATGTCTCCAGCCGAGATGCCGGCATCGACATAGCGTGCATGGTCGGCATCGGCATTGCCCGTACCTAGAACAATGGCGGAAAACCCCTCGTCGCCGTTGCTGTCGCGATAGGCGCGATCACGCGTGACGAAGACATTGCCGTCCGCGATAGCCTTTGCCGCCACCTGCTCGTCGCCGACCGCCAGCGGTTCGAGATACGTGCCGTCGGCCAGGAAAACACAGCAGTTTTCCGTTCCGAAGGGATGGATGCCGGTCGGGGCCACGACGAAGCCAAGCGCGGCGAGCCGGGCTCGCGCCACCTCAAGGCCCTGCGTTGGCAGCACCAGGTGATCGAGCGGATGAGTGCCAGTGATGGTTCGGGTCATGCAGCCGCGATGTGCATCATTCCGCAAATCGGTTCAAGACTTGATCGCAATCCCGGCCATTTCGCCCCCGCCAGTTCACCGGACGTCGAAAAAGGCACCAGTTGGGACAAAGCCTCGATCAGCTTCCGGCAACGACATCGGCGGAATAGCGCAGTTCGCGCATCGGTTTGACCTTGCTGGTGGTCTGCGCATAGAGCGGGTGCGCCTTGTAGGCGGCCAGCGCGGCGTCATCGGCGAACTCCGCATAGACGACCACGTCGACCTCGTCCGACAGCGGATCCACCTTGGTGTTGAGCGTGACCTCGAACAGGCTGGAATGAGGAATGTTGCCGAGCGCCAGCAAGCCGGTGCGCACAGCCTCGACATCCTCTTTTCGCCGCGCGCTGAAGAAAACGATATGCCGGATCAACCCCGCCTCCTCGATCAAAATGCTGGGGTCTTTTGTGACGGCAGGACGTTGGCGTCAATCGACTAGGATGTCGCGGCTGCCGCCACTGGAGTTAAGCTCTGCCGGTAACATATCGCACAACATGGCTAAGCTCTCTCACTGTTGTGTCGAGATAGCGGCCCTGATTGTACATGCCATCCCAGATCAGGAAAAACGCGATGGCGGCAATGACGATTACATAACGCATGGCTAGATCTATCGCACGAGCAATTCTGCGACCATAGGCGTTTTTTGCGCGCTCGGCCTTTGCTGTGCAAAAAAGCGGATTCTCGCTGGCGCAAGCATTCCGCGTGGCACAGCCCCGCTTGCGGCCTGCCTCTTGAAGTTTCGCCGCATGACGTGGAAGATCGCCGCAGGGATTCACTGGGAAGCGCTAAAGCTCTGGTAAAAGAGCGCGTGTTTCATTCGAGCCCGCCCGTCACTGAGCCGGTCAGCGCCCGGGACCGGCAACGGCGTTCGAAGCTGGCGAATGATCCAAGAGAACCGTGGCTCGGCAATCTGCCCCGACACCGCGGAAATCCAGGGGGCACGAGATGGCACAAAAGGAACTTTTTGGCGCAGCATTGAGCGACGCGGTCAGGCTCGATGAGTTCAATTTCGCCGAGATTGTCAAAGGTCTGCCGGCGAAAGCGCGCATGGTGCTGTCGGCGGCGATGAACCTGCCGCGCGGTTCGCTCAAGGTGAGGCTGCCGGACGGCCGCGCCGTCCTCGTCGGCGGCAAGGGACCTGGCCCAGATGCCGAACTGGTGCTGAAGAATTGGCGCTTGCCCGGCCGCGCCTTTTCCGGCGGCACGATCGGCGTAGCCGAATCCTACATGGACGGCGATTGGGAAAGCCCTGATGTGACCAGCTTCCTGGAGCTGTTCGTGGTCAATTCGGTCATTGGCGAGCGTATCGCGGGCGGCACCAGTTGGCTGATCAACACCGTCCAGCGCATCCGCCACTGGTTCAACCAGAACACCCGCACCGGTTCGAAGCGCAATATCTCGGCGCATTACGACCTCGGCAACGCCTTTTACAAGCAATGGCTCGATCCGAGCATGACCTATTCGTCGGCGCTCTACACGACCGGAGCCAACGACCTGGAAAGCGCCCAGGCCGCCAAATATCGCGCGCTGGCGAAAGACACAGGGATCGGCCCGAAGGACCATGTGCTGGAAATCGGCTGTGGCTGGGGTGGCTTCGCCGAATTCGCCGCACGCGAGATCGGCTGCCGCGTCACCGGGCTGACGATCAGCCGCGAGCAGCACGATTTTGCAACGGCTCGCATCGCCAAGGCTGGCCTTGCCGAAAAGGTCGACATCAAGCTGCAGGACTATCGCGACGAAACCGGCACCTATGACCGCATCGCCTCGATCGAGATGTTCGAGGCGGTCGGCGAGAAATACTGGCCGGTGTTTTTCGGCAAGATGAAGGCTTGCCTGAGACCCGGCGGCACCGCCGGCCTGCAGATCATCACCATCAACGAAGCCGCCTACGACACCTATCGCGCAAGGCCGGATTTCATCCAGCGCTATGTTTTCCCGGGTGGCATGCTGCCGACACCGTCGATCCTGAAGACACTGGGCAAGGATCATGGCCTTGCCCATCTGCGCGAGCGCGTGTTTCCGGATGACTATGCGCGCACGCTTGCCGAATGGCGCCACCGGTTCTGGGCGTCATGGGAGAAGATCGTCCCGCTCGGCTTCGACGACCGCTTCAAGAAGCTCTGGGAGTTCTACCTGCACTATTGCGAGGCCGGATTCCGCGCCAGCTACATCGACGTGCGCCAGGTGGTCTACCAGGCG